>NZ_JAHRFA010000012.1:53218-72375 GCF_020883045.1 Microcoleus sp. CAWBG58
TTACTCGAAGGCTATTTAACTACTGACTACTGAGTAATAACGTTCGCGAGCGGGGACAGCACTATGAGAACTGACAACTGACAACTAACAACTGACTAATGACAACAATTAAGTTTTTGAAACAGCCGACTTCGCCAGCTTGGATCGAACAGGCGATCGCACATTTGGATACAATCTTATTAGATCATTCTCACTGCGAGCGGAAAGCAGCCGGAGTAGCGTTAAATTTAATGTTTCGCTACCCAGCGCGGGAAAAAATGGTAAGGATGTTAACCGCCATCGCCCGCGAAGAATTGGAGCATTTCGAGCAAGTCAACCAGCGCTTAGAAGAGCGCGGGATCGCTTTGGGCCCTTTGGCTGCGCCTCCCTACGGTGGGGGTTTGTCCGCCCAAATTCGCAAGCAGGAACCGGAGAGACTTTTGGATTCTTTGTTGGTTTCTGGGTTGATTGAAGCGCGGAGTCACGAGCGGTTGGGGCTGCTAGGCGAGCATTGTCCCGACGCAGAATTAGCTAAGTTTTACCGCAGTTTGATGGCTTCGGAAGCGCGCCATTACGGGGTATATTGGATTTTGGCAACAACTTATTTCGATCGCGCTCTTGTTATTGAGCGGCTGGAGGAATTATCATTGATAGAGAGCGAGTTGCTGGCAACTCTTTATCTTGAACCGAGAATTCATAGTTAAAAGTTGGGTGCATTTCCAGACTGTAAAACACTAATTGTCAGTAAAATTACAGTTGCCAAAGTCAAAAAATAAGTATAATTAGCAACAAGTAATGAGAACCCAACATCGGGATTTTTTAATTCGTTCCTGGGAAACGCGCGATCGGGCTGAGGCATTCCATTTAATTCAGAATGTTTTGGTAGAGTACGGTTTACAATGCGAAGTTCATGGCGCCGATCGAGATGTCTATGATGTAGAACTACACTATCAGAAGAAGGGCGGGGAATTTTGGGTAGTTGAAAAGCACGATCGAATAGTCGGTACAGCGGCTTACTATCCCGTCCAACGCGGAAAGAATGCTGTGGAAATCCGCAAAATGTATATTTTGCCAGCAGCAAGGGGACAAGGTTTGGGGAAATTTTTACTGCAAGCATTGGAAAGTAAAATTATCGCTCGCGGCTTTGATGAAATCTGGATCGAAACTGCTAGCGTTCTCAAAGAAGCTGTTAAAATGTACGAAACTAGCGGATATCTACCGACAACGGGTGTGGAAACAGCAAGGTGCGATCGGGTTTACGTAAAATCTCTCGGCGTCAACAAGCTAGAATAGAGATTCGCGATCGCTTGGAAATAGTAATAATGCTTTCAGCGATCTGAAACAACAAAAGCAGGATAAAAACCAATGACTATCCTCACAGAAAATTCTCAATCTCAAAATAACACTAGCAACAAATCTCTCGACGGCCCAAAAGAAGGGAGATTTGTTCAGACAGTCCGGGGGATTTTAAATCCCCTCTATTATTTAGAGAAAAATTATAAGACATACGGCGACATTTTCACCACCCAATTCAGCAACTTTCCGCCCCAGGTAGTTATTAGCAATCCTCAAGCAATTCAAGAAATTTTCACAGGGGATAGTAAATTCTTTGAATCTGGTACGGGAAACCAAGTAACGTTACCTTTAGTAGGCCCCAATTCCTTATTGTTGTTAGATGGCGATCGACATTTGCAGCAGCGCAAGCTTTTAATGCCACCTTTGCACGGTGAACGTATGAAAGCTTACGGAGAAATCATCCGCGACATCACCGAAAAAGCAATTAATACTTGGACTCCTGGTAATACTTTCGTAGCCCAAGCAACCATGCAAAACATTTCTTTGGATGTGATTTTGCACGCAGTTTTTGGGTTGAGCGAAGGAGAACGCTACCAACAAATTCACCAATTAATGGTTGATATGTTCAGCGTGTTTAGTAATCCATTAAATGCTACCTTTTTGCTGGTAAAGTCACTGCAAAAAGATTTGGGTGCTTGGAGTCCTTGGGGACGGTTTTTGCGGCAGAGACAGCGTTTGGATGAACTGCTTTATCAAGAAATTCGCGATCGCAAAACTCAATCTCAACCCTTGGGTGAAGACATCCTCAGCTTGTTGGTTTCAGCCCGCGACGAAGCCGGAGAGCCGATGAGCGATGTTGAATTGCGCGATGAATTAATGACAATGTTATTCGCGGGACATGAAACTACAGCTACAGCTTTAGCCTGGGCTTTGTATTGGATTCACTATCTGCCGGAAGTTCGCGAAAAACTGCTGCAAGAACTCTCTTCTATTGATGTTGACAATTGCGATGGGATGGAAATTGCTAAACTGCCGTATTTGAATGCTGTCTGTTCGGAAACGCTGCGAATTTATCCGATCGTATTTTTTGCATTTCCGCGCGTTCCGCAAGCTCCGATGCAGTTAATGGGTTATGATATTCCCAAAGGAGTCATGCTTTCTACCTGCATTTATTTGGTTCATCACCGAGAGGATCTTTACCCCGAACCAAATCGTTTTAAACCAGAACGTTTTCTAGAAAGGCAATTTTCACCTTACGAATATTTGCCGTTTGGGGGAGGGAACCGTCGCTGTATTGGCGCAGCATTTGCGATGTTTGAAATGAAGTTAGTTTTGGCGAAAGTGCTGTCGCGATATTCTTTGGAACTTGCAGAAAATCGTCCGATTTTACCAGTACGCCGCGGTTTGACAATGGCGCCCGCTGGCGGTGTGCGTCTGGTGGTAAAGGTTAGTTTGTCGTAATTTGTCGTAGTGTCGTAGGGTGCGTCAGTATGCGCGATATTTGGTGATGTTGAGAAGCTATAGCCTTTCTTAGATAGGTGAGGTACGTTGTTGGGCTTTAGCCCTCTTATATTTCAATACGGTTTACTTAACACTTTTTTGCGAAGTTCATCTGACGATTTTATAGGCAGTACAGGAGTTTTTTGCAAGTCAGATCCTTCTTAAGTCAACCGTATTGTCTTATATTTATTATATAGTAAGCGAGGTCGCATCAAAAACTCCATTTACACTCATACCTCATCTTTCTGATAAATGCTATAGTGGCTGACGCACCATAGTTTGTTGAAAGGTGCGTCAGCTTACAGGATTTTCTGTGCTATTTGAATCCCTAACTGACGCACCCTACGAAGAACCAATAACCAATAACCAATCAATACTTCGGACAGTTTTAGATCTAATCGAGTATCTCAAACCCTTGATGGCTATAGGGATGAGTATTTTTTCAATCTTTAAGTCTAGCCCGGAGTTTCAAAAAAACATTAAAAATGCCAGGGCTTACGCTGTAACGCTTACAGAGTCGTTAAAAAAATGTCCGAAGTATTGACCAATAACTAATAACTAATTTCTTTTTTGCCGCAGCGGAATCTGGATCGCAAATTCGGAACCTTCTCCCAATACAGAATTGCACGTCAGCTCGCCACCGTGTTTTTCTACGACAATAGAGTGCGAAATCGCCAATCCTAAGCCTGTGCCTTTGCCGATGGGTTTTGTTGTGAAAAATGGGTCAAACAACCGCCTTTTCACGTTTTCGCTCATTCCGGGGCCTGTGTCAGCTATCCGCATCATTACGCAGTTATTGTTGGTTACTTCGGTGCGAATTCTAATTGCTAAATCCTTACCTTCCTTGCATTCTGGTTTATTTGTCTCCATTTCCAATGCGTCGATCGCATTGCTCAACAAATTCATAAATACTTGGTTTAACTGACCGGGATAACATTCAACTAAAGGCAAGTTACCGTATTCTTTAGTAACATTTATTTGCGGGCGATCGGCTTTATTTTTTAGGCGATTTTGCAAAATCATCAGCGTGCTTTCTATGCCTTCGTGAATGTCAACTTGCTTCATTTCGGCTTCGTCCAATCTTGAGAAAGTCCGCAGGCTCAAAACTATGTCGCGGATGCGATCGGCTCCGACTTTCATAGATGTGACAATTTTTGGTAAATCTTCAAAAATATAATCAATTTCCAAGGATTCTCTGGCATTTAAAATTGCTGCACTAGGCTCGGGGTATTCACGCTGGTAAAATTGCAGCATTTTTAGCAAGTTTTCAGTGTATTCGCTGACATAGGTGAGATTACCGTAGATAAAGTTAACTGGGTTGTTGATTTCGTGGGCGACACCTGCTACTAATTGTCCCAAACTAGACATTTTTTCACTTTGAATTAATTGAGTTTGGGTGCGTTGAAGTTGGTGTAAAGTTTGTTCTAGCTGTTGAGTTTGAGCTTGAGCTAATCGAGCGGTTGTGCGGGTTTGGGTGTACAATTTTGCGTGGTCGATCGCGATCGCAATTTGAGCAATCACCGCTTGCATCAGTTCGACTTCTGAGTCGCTCCAATGTCGCACATACAAAGCCTGATAGCACGTAATCGCTCCAATATCGCCGGAAGCAGTGTGAATTGGTAGCGACAGCACTGAGTTAACTTCTATTGCTTGAAAAGCTTGGCGCAATTCTACATTGTCAAAAGTGCTAACATCATCAATTCGCAGAATTTCTCGGCGCAAAATTTGCTCGACTCCTACACTTGATGTGTCCTGTATAACATAAGTACCTAGGAAACTTGGCAAAGCTGCATTTTTGGCTTCGCAAGTCACGTCCCAAACCGGAGGATTGCTGTTGGGACGGTACCAAGTGAAGATGCACCAATCTGGCTGCATGAGATTGTGAATTTCTTGAACGGCGGTTGCTAAAATTGTGTCTAAATCTAAAGAAATGCGAATTTGGTTGGCTATTTGATTGAGTAGTTGTTCTCTCTGAGCTTGCTGTCTGAGGGCTTGTTCCGATCGCACTAATATTTCTTCTGCAAGGAAGCGATCGGTTAAATCTTGGACGACTGCTTGAATAACGCTTTCATTTCCAACTTCGATGACTGTCAGCACGACTTCTGCGGGAAAATTCGTACCGTCTAAACGCTGGTGAACCCAATCAAAACGGTGATTACCACATTCAAAGGCGATCGCCATCATCTCATTCGCCATGCTCAAAGAGTCTCTGCCGTTGGGTTGGAAAGGAGGCGAAAATTCGCCTGGATTCTTGCCGAAAAACTGCTCTTTGCTAGTGGCTCTCAATAGTTTTATGGTGGTGTTGTTGACATCGCGGATCCCATTTTCATCTAACATTAAAACAGCCAAACTGGTTGATTCGTAAAGCAATCTAAATTTAGCTTCCGACTGCTGCAATGCCATTTCTGTTTGCTTGCGATCGGTAATGTCGGCAACCATTGCCAAAGCGCCGATATAGCGCCCTTCTTTGTCTGGCAATGGATTAGTAGAAAGCATCGCCCACAACTCGCTCCCGTCTCGGCGCAGGAACTTAAAATCGTGCTGTTCGCGAATTCCTTGACTGCGGCGGTTGAGATTGGCTTGGGCGATCGCGATGCCTTCTGCATCCATGAAAGCAAATAGTGACTGCCCGATCGCTTCCTCTACGGTGCAGCCTAGCATATCAGCCATTTTTTGGTTGACAAAAGTAGTTTTACCCTCCGCATCGATCATCCAAATGCCTTCATCGGCTGTTTCGACAATGCACCTGTATTTTTCCTCGCTTTCCCTGAGGGCTTCTTCTGCTAATTGGCGAGCCGTAATGTTTTGAGTCATTAGCAATCCGCCGGTGATTTCTTGCCGTTCGTTTCTGACTGGCAAAGTATAAGCGAGGTAAATGCGATCGCCATAGGTAAATTCTGTAACAACTGTTTCTCCAGCCAGGGCCGCCAGATAATTTGGCTCGACAGCAGCGCAAAAATCCGGCTGGAATACTTCCCAGATTGTCTTGCCTTCCATTAACTCTTTAGAAAGCCCCACTCCTACTAATTCTGTGCCTTCTACCAGGGTAAAGCGCATTTCGCGATCGAACAGCATCACCGCACTGTTGGGAATGTTGCTTGCCATAGTGCGGTAGAGCTGTTCGCTTTTTTGGAGGGCTGCTTCTGCTTGTTTGCGATCGCTAATGTCAATAACCAGTGCACCCATGCCGATCGCCTCACCGTCTTTGTCGAGTAGAGGAAAATAAGAGGCTGTCATGTGTCGCATAATCCCCGGATTTCTGGGATTCTCAGCGCTCATTTCCATGTTAATTAGAGGTTGCTTGGTTCTCAATATTTGTTCGTATAAAGGCTCTACCATTGGAGCGATTTCCGGCAACATTTCGCGTAAAGTCTTGCCAATGTGTTCTGCAGGACTCAGGCTATTTATTTCGGCTAGAAATTGATTAATTTGCACGTACCGAAGTTGGGAATCAAAAATGCAAAATCCTGCGGGTGCCTCCTGCAAAAAGGAATCAAATAGTGCTTGTCTCTGTGCTAATTCTTGTTCTAATTTTTTGCGATCGCTAATGTCTCTGATGCAGCCGACACTTCCAATAGTTTCGCCACGAACATCTTTTAACAGAGAAAGTGACAAGTGCGAGTAAAATTTTTCTCCAGACTTGCGCTGCATGGTAATCTCTAGATCCGACTCGCCTGTTTCTTCTAGCTGTTGAGCCACTAATATAGATAGTAATTCTCGCTGTTCCTGCAGATAAAGTAGAGCAATATTTTGACCGATTACTTCACTATTCTCATATCCGTAGAGTTTTTGAGCCTGTTTATTCCAACTGGTGATTGAGCCGCCAGCATCCGTGCAAATTACGGCTTCGCGAATTTGCTCTAAAATCTGATTTTGGAGTTGCAGTTGCGATTTTGCAAGTTCGAGTTCGGCGATTTTTTCTTGGAGTAGTTCGTGAGTTTTTGCCAACTCAGTATTCTGGTTTTCCAGCAATTTTTCTAGATGTGAATTGCAGTGCGGCGGCGCTGATTCCAGCAGCTCGCTATTTTCAGGCTCCCAATTAACAACTTGTTCAGCACTCAACCAAATCGCCCACTCTCCGTCTGTTTCAATTGCCCGCTCCGACACTCGCACGGGTACGAGATGGTTGTTCTTATGTTTGTATGCTGCTGCACGCGTGCCCGCGCACCTATTTTTTGTGGGAATTTCTAGATACTTGTCTCTGCTAGTACACTGTGTTTGAACAATTTCCCAGTAGTTGAGGTTGAGAGTTTCTACAACTGTCCGACCAATAATATTCGCAAAAGCTGGATTTACGTCAAGAAAAGTCCCGTCTGTCCGGCACAATGCCAGCCCGAGCGGGGACGGTTCTAACAATTTGCTGTTGCTGCGCTCTTCTCCTAACTGGCTTTGCATCTGACCTAGCTGGCTTGGGATAATTAATTATATCTTTATTCTCTAAGTTATATGGTTTATTGGTGTGATTTTTATCACTCAGCAAAAAAGCAGGAAGAAGGAAGTTCGGCAACGGATTTCATTCAGTTGACAGTTGACAGTTGACAGTTGACAGTTGACAGCAGGAGGGCAACCTCTCCCGGTCAGTTCGAGGATTGGAGTAACGCCGATCCGCTGAGGGAGGAGAGAGGGACAAAGAGAGGATGGGGAAGAAAAAAGCAGTAAGAATGAACGGGAAGGAGGAAACGGAGAATGAGAATAAACCAGGAAAATCCCAAAACAAGAAGTACAAAACTGCGACAAAGACCATGAATTTATACATGGCATCTTCCCTCTTCCTTCTTCCCTCTTCCCTCTTTTCTCTGTCAACTGTCAACTCTTCTCAACTGTCAACTGCTTTCCTACTTTCCTGCTTTCGGAGTCAACTGTCAACTGTCAACTGTTCCTTCTCTTAATCGCGGGCGATACCTTCGGATCGGGCTGCCAACTGCACTGCACCGGCGACAGCAATGGCAACTCGCTCGTCAAAAACTGAGGGTATAATGTGTTCTTTGTCAAGCTGTGAAGGACTGACTAAAGAGGCGATCGCGTAAGCTGCACCTAGATACATACTGGTCGTAATCGTGCGAGCTTTGCAGTCCAAAGCGCCTCGAAATATCCCCGGAAACGCCAAAACATTGTTGATTTGATTCGGGTAATCGCTGCGTCCGGTAGCAATAATCGCCGCATCCTCCATAATTAATTCTGGCTGAATTTCGGGAATGGGATTTGCCATGGCAAACACGATCGGATTTTCGGCCATCGATCGCACCATCGATCGCGTGAGCACCCCGGGCGCGCTGACACCTAAAAATACATCCGCACCGGCGATCGCATCTTCCAAGGTACCGCCTGAAGCCACAGCAAATTCGAGTTTTTCTGGGTTCATATCCGTGCGATCTTTGGAAAGGACGCCTTTGGAGTCGCACATGATGATGTTTTCGGCACCTGCTTTCCGCAGCAAACGGGCGATCGCGACTCCGGCCGCACCGGCCCCGTTAATTACGATACACACTTCTGCCATTGTTTTTTTGACAAGTTTCAAGGCATTAATTAATGCTGCCAAACTAACAATCGCAGTTCCGTGTTGGTCGTCGTGGAAAATGGGAATATTTAAGGTTTCCCGCAATCTTGCTTCAATTTCAAAGCAGCGAGGTGAAGAAATATCTTCGAGGTTAACGCCACCAAAAACCGGGGCGATATTCTGCACTGTGCGAATAATTTCGTCAGTATCTTGGGTATTCAAACAGATAGGAAAGGCGTCAATTCCGGCAAATTCTTTAAATAGCATGGCTTTGCCTTCCATGACTGGCAGGGCGGCTTCGGGCCCCAGGTTTCCCAGTCCCAAAACTGCGCTACCGTCGGTAACAATGGCAACAGTATTTTGTTTGATTGTCAGGTTGTAAACTTGTTGGGGGTCATTGGCGATCGCGGTACAGATGCGAGCGACTCCTGGAGTGTAGGCCATTGCCAAATCTGACTGGCGTTTGAGGGAAATTTTGCTTTCTACGCTGATTTTACCGCCGCGGTGCAGGTTAAAAGTGCGATCGTACACGTCGATCACTTTGATATTCGGCAGCGCTTTCACTGCTTGCACTATTTCTTCGCTGTGTTCGGTGCTGTAAGCATCGACGGTGATATCGCGCACTGTAGTAGCCCGGGTTTGCTCGATCAAGTCGATTTGGCCGAAGTTGCCGCCCACAGAGCCGATCGCACTGGTGACGCTTGCTAGCATTCCCGGCTGGTTCGGCAGAGCAACGCGAATCGTTAAACTAAAGCTGGGGTTCGGTGTCAGTTTTACCATGATGGCTTGATTAGAGATTTGAGAATTGCAATCTTAGATTTTATCGCCAATGTTAGACAGAAAATTTAATAATTAAAATTTTCAACTGAAATTTTTCACAATTTTTATGAGCTTGCGATGCGATCGCACTATATATCTCCTTCAACAGTTGACAGTTGACAGTTGACAGTTGACAGTTTGAGATCCACCTCTACCTAGAAGTCCGAGTATTGAAGCAGTAAATGATTTTGTTTTATTTCCCCCTTCTTAAGGAGGAGACTTTAAACCCATTCTTCTTGGTAAAGTGCGTCACTTTTCCTTTGTTTAAATTGTGTCAAAACTTGGGACTGATGCACCTTACTAACTATCTATTTTTTTCAATACTTCTGCTAGCTGCAAACTTAATGAATATCTAGCAAAACTCTATTTTGCAACGAGCAGTAAATCCACCTAACTCAACCTAAAATATCTCTTGCGCTCAAGCTTGCTTTCAACAGTTGACAGTTGACAGTTGACAGTTGACAGTTTGAGATCCACCTCTACCTAGAAGTCCGAGGATTGAAACAGTAAATAATTTTGTTTTATTTCTCCCTAGAAGGAGGAGGCTTTGAACCGAGTTTTCTTGGTAAGTGCGTCAGTTTCTCTGTGTTTAAATTGTGTCAAAACTTGGGAATATCGAGCCTCTTCCTTCTTTTTACGCGATCGCGCAGCCCAAGCGAGCCTTTTTCTCTCTTCCTTAACTTTTAAATCCGTTACATCCCGTACATTACAAGTTCGGATGACTGACAACTGACAATGAAGAGGGCGGGCCCGCACCATCCACCGCCCCTACAACTGACAACTGTCAACTGTCAACTGTCAACTGTTAAACGCCTAATTCCTATTGCTATTTTTTAAAGCGAGATACCGAGGAAAGTTAGTGCGGCTTTTTGGCGGCTTTGATTGGGGAGCTAAAAAGTAGATGCACGGCTGCTTGAGCCGGCAGGTAAAAATCAGATCGACTGACAAGCGGGCATGAAGGTATGTTAATTTTGCCTGCTTGTTGAACACTCTTTGATAGTGAGTGAAATCTTGCTTTCGATCGAATTACCTGCACGCTTTGCCCTCATGATTCCAGCGATTGTTACTAATATGCAATCTCTCCCGCACCGGTACTGGCACAGGTTCGGCACAACACAGCGAGTTGCTGGTTGCTAAGTGTCAATGTTACCGATCGCTCGTAGCATCGGCACACATAATTGTAAAGAATTTGCAAGCGAGACAATCGGGGGGAACTTTTTCTAAGTTTTGCAGATCTACTGGTTCCTCGGGTTCGCTGCCGGGGGGAACTATGCACAGAGCAACTTGTCCGACTCCAGCCATGAGTTCGGCAACTCGCTCTAAAATGTTGTTGATTTTGCCAATTAGTTGCTCGGCAGCCTCCAGACTCGGCGCGATAATGAAAAAGGTTTTGACTCCCTCGGGACAAGGGGCGAAACCGAGGGTACACTCTCGTAATAGTGCTTGAGTCGAAAGACTCAGAGGGTCATCGAAGCGATCGATTACTGCTTGATAAAAGGCTTGGGTCAGAGAACGATCGCCAAAAACAGGTTGAGATAACATAACTACTTCCTTCCGTAGAATTTTGGGGAGCATTAAAAAAATATTAACATACGTTAATGTAACTGATTTAAATAAATTATCTAGCGATCGCGATCGTTGACTAGATGCGATCTTTTTTGCTTTGTGTAGCGATCGCAACTGTGATAAAATGTACTATGTGTTAATACCGTCAGTGATTCCACTGCACCAGCAGCTAAAAGCTAAGTACGCAAAATTTTCTCGGGAATCGGGAAGAATAGGAGAGGGGAATCGGCAAGAATAGGAGAGAGGGAAAGAGGGGGAGAGAGGGAGAGGGGGAGAGGGAGAGAGGGAGAGAAGGGGGGAGGGGGAGAGGGGGAGAGGGAAATTGCCTGAGTTGTAAGATTATTATTGGCACAAAGTGCTTAATCTAGAGTTTAAAATAAACATCCAATCAAAATATAAAAGATGAACTCGATCGCCCAACAGTTAAAAACAAGATTTGAAAAAGCCTTCACTTCCGCATTCGGCGAGAGTTATGCCGATACGGATCTGATGCTAGCACCTGCGAATAATCCCAGGTTTGGGGACTTTCAGTGCAATGCGGCGATGAGTTTGGGCAAAAAGTTAGGCAAGCCACCGCGGGCGATCGCCTCTACGATCGTCGAAAATCTAGATATTGCCGACATCTGCGAAACCCCAGAAATCGCTGGCCCGGGTTTTATCAATTTGAAGCTGAAACCGGCTTATTTGGAAGCGCAGATCAGCGCAATCGCCGCCGACACCGGTTTGGGGATTTCACCGACTAAAACGCCTCAGAGAATCGCGATCGACTTTTCGAGCCCGAATATCGCCAAAGAAATGCACGTCGGACATTTGCGATCGACAATCATCGGAGATGCGATCGCCCGCACCCTCGAATTTCAAGGCCACGACGTAATCAGAATTAACCACATCGGCGACTGGGGCACCCAATTCGGAATGCTAATCGCCTACCTGCGGGAAGTTCACCCCGAAGCATTAACAACTGCTGACGCCCTAGACTTAGGCGATTTAGTCGCATTTTACCGCCAAGCAAAACAGCGCTTCGACGCAGACGAAACCTTCAAAGAAACCGCCCGCCAAGAAGTAGTAAAACTGCAAGCAGGCGCCGAAGACACCCGCCGCGCATGGAAATTGCTGTGCGATCAATCCCGCCGCGAATTCCAAGTAATATACGACTTGCTAGACATCAAACTAACCGAACGCGGCGAATCATTTTACAATCCTTTATTACCCGCAGTCATCGAAGACTTAACCAATCTCGGTTTGCTAGTAGAAAGTGACGGCGCCAAATGCGTTTTTGTAGACGGTTTCACCAACAAAGAAGGCGAACCGCTACCGCTAATCGTCCAAAAAACCGACGGCGGCTACAACTACGCCACCACCGATTTAGCAGCAGTTCGCTACCGCATCCAAAACGACAAGGCAAAGCGCATAATTTACGTCACAGATTCCGGACAATCCAACCATTTCGCCCAAGTATTTGCAGTAGCCAGAAAAGCCAATTGGATTCCCGAAGATGTCGAAATTGTCCACATTCCCTTCGGTTTGGTATTAGGAGAAGACGGCAAAAGATTGAAAACTCGTTCTGGGGAGGCAGTGCGGTTGCAAGATTTGCTCGATGAGGCGATCGCGCGCACCCGCAAAGATTTGGAAGACAGATTAATAAAAGAAGAAAGACAGGAGACTGAAGAGTTTAAAGCTAACGTAGCTCACGTAGTTGGTTTGAGTGCCGTTAAGTATGCCGATTTGAGTCAAAACCGCGCCAGCAACTATGTATTTAGTTACAACAAAATGCTCGCATTGCAAGGAAATACAGCACCTTATATGCTGTATGTTTGCGCGCGCGTGCAGGGAATCGCCCGCAAGGGTGAGATTGATTTCGAGAATTTAGATGCTGGTGCGAAAGTAATTTTGCAGTCGGATGCTGAGTTAGTTTTAGCCAAGCATTTATTGCAATTCAGTGAAGTGATAAATGCTGTTGGCAGCGATTTGTTACCGAATCGGATTTGTCAGTATTTGTTTGAATTGAGTCAAAAATACAATCAATTTTACGAACAGTGTCAGGTATTGGATGCTGAGGAACCGTTGCGGACTTCGCGGTTAATCTTGTGCGATTTGACAGCTAGGACTTTGAAATTAGGATTAGGATTGTTGGGAATTCAAGTCTTAGAAAGGATGTAATCTAAGGTTTGTAGTGAGGACTTTAGTCCTTCCAAAGCGACTTAGAGGCGGGTTCGCTAACAATAATTGCCTGAAATTAACCATCTCGAAAACCCGCCCCGGCCCGATCGCACAACCCACATATTTATCAACCTGATTTTCGGTACATGGGGATTTATCGTTGGGGCGGGGCGGGTTTTATACATTGTCGGTTTGAGATTGAGATTGTTGGCGAACCCGCCCCTACATTAGAAAATTAATTTATCTATCGAATTCAGTTATAGCACATATTTAAAATCTAAAATTTATCGATTTTTGTTAACAATCAAACTTTCCAAAATGTCTTTAAACACTGTCACCACAATTTGGCGATCGTGATCTCTCACAAAAATCTCAAAATTAGGACTCGAATTAATTTCAATTAACCAATATTCCCCATTTGTATCTAAGGCGATATCAAACCCGGCGTAATTAACCTGAATCTCTTCAAAAACAGGGCGAACAAAATTTTCAATTTCCGAAATAATCTCTGAGTCGGTAATATGCTTAGCTTTTGCACCATCCCAGTGCAGCGGGCTTAAATTCCCCGCAAATCTAGCGCCTGATTTATCTTTTTCATACAGCAAAACTAGCTTATGATTGAAAAAAACCGCCCGATATTCATGTCGGATCTGAATGTAATCTTGAGCTAGACAAACATAGTCATAATCTTTGCTATTGATATTAAATACAGTTGCGATCGCTGCTTGAACTTGCTCTTTCGTTTCACAAAGCAATACATTGTTTCCAGCGGAACCGCGATTTCTTTTCACAATCACAGGAAGCGAAAATGTTTTGCCAACTTCGGCTGCAATTTCTGCACAATCTTTAAAATCTAGATATTTGTGATATTTCTCCTCGCAAAAAGGCGATAGAAATCCTAGAGTTTTAGGAGTTTTAATCTTGCTTTTCAGTAAGTGATAGGTATATTCTTTGTCTTTAAATATGTGTACGATTTGCTCGTTGTTAAACGGCATACTGAAATTAACAAAATAATAGTCTTGACCGTTCAGTTTGATTCTAACTAAGTTTTGGTTTGGTGCGAGGATTTCATAACTGATATTTAACTCTTGACAAGCTTCCAGAACCAGACTGATATTTGTCTGCATAATTTGATCGGTATAAATTATTTAGGACTGGCACCGTGACTGATGAAACCGGGTTTCTTCGACTATTTTTGATCGGTGTTGGCAAAACTCGTAGAAACCCGGTTTCTAGCCCCACGCGCAGTCCCTAATTTTTTTCATTCATACTATACCACAGTAGGAAGCAAGGAGAATTACTGAATATTTTTCCACTCGCGAGCATCCACAAATCGCGACAAATGCCCGACATTTGTTGTAGCAATTACAACTGTTTCTCCACCTTCACCAGCCAGTATAGCTTGAGCAGCTAAAATCACATCTCCATCTAATTCTTTGGAGTCTGCTGTTGGCATTCCTGCTTGACGCGATGTCGCCCACAACTCAGCCGCCTTGAGTATCATCGGTGTGGTTATTGGCAAGTATTCAAGCCTTTCTTTCCAGTCATCAAGCCGTCTAACTCCTGCCAGTTTATTTGCACGCAGCAACTCTCGCCTTACTTCATAGTCGGCTATTTCAGGTAAAATCACCCTGTAACCTTTGAGCAACAAAGAGCGCACCCACATCCGGCATTCGACTGTCACAGCCGACCCTTTGGGATTTGTCAATGTTCCTAAAGGGCCAGAATCTAATAATACAATCATTGTTTTTGAAATAAAAGTCGCTGTGATGACAGGCGGTCTTCATCTAATGCTTTTTGCAAGTATTCAAATGTCTCTGTCTGTTCCTCAGCGTCTCCTTCTTGTGACCATTTATCTAACCACTCAATTGCGGCTAAATTTCTCTCCATTTGTTCTTCTTTTGTGCGGGGAGGAAGCACAGGTGATGGATTTTTATTGACTAAATTTAGCCAATAAGTTAACCGCCGATCTACTACTTCCGTAACGATCGCCTTCAGTTCTTCAACGGTTAAGTCGGATACTCGTTTGGTTTGGAGAATTATCGCTTGCAGTTCTGCAACTGTCAAGTCTGCTACGAGTTTTGTTTCCATTTTGGTGCCTCCTTGCGTGAAAGTGATTTTAAAGATTTGAGCTTAGAGAACCGATCGCAATTCTCGCATCTCAAATTCTGGCATTCTCAACCAAACAACCGCTGCTGACCGTTTGCCGCCTCTTTCCCGGCATAAATTTCGCGGGTTCCCTTGGGAATGTAAATCCAACCAAACTCTTGCAAGCGGTTGGTCAAATTGGAAATGCTCACTCCCAATTCATCTCTCATTTTGTATAAATGCGACCACTTGGTTAAATCCCGTCCCTGTCTTTTTTCCTCCAAAATACATCGAGGCATTAACAAGCAACTTGCAAAATATTGGGCTTGCCATTCGATCGACAAAACCTTATTATCAGCACCCGCGCCCCGACACACAAACGGTTCCTCGACATCCTGGGCGGTTTTTTCTGTATTGCCCAAGTTTAATTCCAACTGTTTCACATTCCCGTCTGCTTCGTCTTGATTGACGTGCAGCACCCAGTGGCCGATTTCGTGGGCGATCGTCGATTCGATAAACCCCGGCGGTTTTTCGAGAATCAATTCGTTGATTTCGATTAACCGCTGCTGGGGTAAAATCCTGGCGGCGATCGCACCTTCCTCATCTGGTTCAATGCAGTCCCAGACTACGCCCAAGTCCAGAAAATCAGCTACCGTTGTCGCTTCAAAAGGCCATTTCGGAGCAAAATTTTGCGTTTTCTGCATCTGCATCAGGATGTCATTTGCCAAACGCTCGATCGATTCTTTGGGATAGAAGCAATACGGTTTAAAAATACTCACTGTGATAGGCCTCTGTTACGCTTCAAAAGATTGTTTGAGCCAATCTGGATTTTCTTGCATCCGCCGGAAAAGAGCCTGCATTTCCTTCGGATTCTGCTTCAGCAGCGCTTCATACTGCTGAGGCAGCCTCCCCGCCAGAAAAATCAATTCCTCTTCGTTGATATCGAGATTCCGCGCTAAAGCTCTGATTACCTCTTCTTTTGGCGCGTAATCGGCGCGATCGTTCTCCAGCTTCGACAAATAAGTAAAATCCACACTTAACATACCAGCTAGCTCACGTTGTGAGTAAGCCTTGTCCTTGCGAGCTTGACGGATCAGTCTTCCAAATGTTTGTTCCACGGTTTTTTGCCTCCTGACAGGCATTCTAGCCTGTTTTGATGAAAAGTTCAACAAAATACTTGACGGGAAAATCAACCCGCGCTACCATGAGGTTAGTTGACGGTTTAGTCAACCCAGTTAACCACACAGGTATGGTTGAGGGTGCAAAATATCCAGACAAAACACTAGATATAGCACCATTAACTTTAGAGGAGCGATCGGCGCTGGGCGTCAAAACGCTTGTACGCAGCAAATTAAGGAGGAACAGATAGCAAATGCTGAGAACCTGGACAGACACGCATTACAAGCTCGAAGACGATGACTGGCTGTACATCGCCACCCACGAAGAACAAAGCTCGGCCTCACTGGTTTGTCCGGGCTACGCACGGGATGGCGAAGGCTTCAGCATCCACTTCACCCCAGCGCACTTAGAAACGTTAGAGCATTTGCTCACCGCGCTGCGAATTATTCAAGCTCAACAAGAGGCGCTGCTTGAGTACACATATCCAGAACCAAAAGCCACAACACATCTCATTCGGTAATCAATTGAAGGAAGTTCGGCAACGAGCAATGTACGGGATGCAACGGATGTAGCGGATTAGCAATTGCCAATTCCCCATAGTCAGTAAATCAATAAATAACCAAGGAAAAACGAACAATGACTACTACAAAAGAAAGACCTACATTTTCAGTATTTGGAGCCAAACCAACCAATGCTTTGCTAGTACCAGAAATTCCGATCGCAGTTCGCAACAACTGCCAGTCGGGCCAATGGGCGATCGGCGATACAGACTACGGTTCCAAGTGTTCGATCACCATCCTCAAATTTGCCAAATTCTTCGGTTCCCTCGGTCAAACTTCCCACACACTTTGGGGTCAACTTTGGTTCGTCGCCGAAACAGGCGAACTGCCCCAAGGAGTTGTCATGGTGACCTACATCAAAAACCGCAGCTTGAACGACTTTAACCGTTTAGTCGCATCAGTTCAATCGCGCGGCGTAGAGCCAGCAACCGGAATATTTATCCCCGAATTTGTCAAACATTCCGGTCAAAAACCCGACGACAGCGGAGTAGTAAAACCGATCAATTACTACAGTTTAAAATGGTCGTGGATGGAGCGGAAAGACTGGGGAGTTATCGATCAAGCAGCAGCAGTTTTATCCGATCTGAGCAATCAATCGCGGATGATTGACTTGGAAGGAACCAGGGCTATGATTTGTTTAGACAACCTACCAGCAGCACAAGTTGCGTCCTTGATGGCCGCTCACGCCAACGGTGAAAGCGATGCTATTGCTTTGAATTCCAACGGTAATATGTCCCTACCATCAGCGGAAGACAGAGCAACTGCTGACTTGTTCTAATTTTGTGGAAAAGGCGCGATTAAATCGCGCCTTTTCCGTAACCGTGACAGCGAAAAGTAAAATGAAGAAATTAACGAAAATTAAAACCAAACCAAACCTGCAAGAAAGCCGTTTGCGAGAAAATTGCGAGCTACTCGACCAAATTCGGGCAGATACAGTTAACGACATCGAAAGTCTCACCGAAGACTTCCAGCACATGAGTGTAGTTGCCGAATCTATCCGGCGAAATTACCAAGCTTTGCTCTCGGAAAATCAACTGCTTAAAGACACACTTGTAAGTATAGTTGACGATTGCGAGTGCTGGCAATCCAATCGGTGCGCTCGCTGTAAAAAAATTCTCAAATCTCTTGAGAGCAATCATCCAAACTTCCCACCAAATGCAGCCAAAAAATATCGATCTATTCTCAGCCAACTCCGGAACTTAGGATAGTTAAACACGTCTTAGAAACAAGGTCTCGAAAAGCTTAAATCAGGAGCAACAAGCATTATGACATTAGCAAATGTTAAAGATAGCAAAGCCAAAATTCTGCAAAATTTTCAGCAAATTTTAGCTGAAAAGAAAAAGATTGAATCTAAAGTCGAAACGAAAGAACAATCAGCCGAAAAAGCTAAAAACAAACAACTCCTCGAAGTCGCATCTACCTACACAATTGACAGCATTGTCAAAGGCTTGGCAGACTTACAATTAGATTTCGGCAGCATCACCAGCGGACTTTCCGAAAAACTGAAGGCGGAATCTGCAAAATTAGATGAGTTAAAAAAGGCGATCGACATTGAAGCTGAACAATTACAGGAGTTGCAGCAAATTCGAGTTGTAGCAGATGCCCTCCACATTTTAACTCAAGAGCATCAAGAAAAATTGACTTTACTCGAACAAAATGCTGCGAACCAGCGCGAAATTATCGAAAAAGACACGACCCAAAAACGCAAAATTTGGGCAAAAGAACAGCAAGAATTTGACACCGCAGTTTCCGAAAAAACTGCATTCACAACTAAACAGCGCCAGCAGGAAGCGGCAGATTATCAATACCAATTGCAGCGCGATCGCAAAATTGAAACCGACGAATACGAAGAAACGAAGCGCAAATTAGAACGAGAATTGCAAGAGTCTACCCGCGAAAAAGACAAAAACTGGGCCGAAAGAGAAAAAGTCCTTAGCGACAATCAAGCGGAGTTTGAAAAGAATCAGACCAAAGCTGCGGGATTTGAAGAAGAACTCAAACAGGCTTACATCAAAGCCAAAGAAGAAGCAATTCAAGAAGTTTCCCGCGAAGCTAAAGTCAAGGCAGATTTAGCGGATAAAGAATGGGAAGGAAGCAAGCAGGGATATGAGTTGAAAGTACAATCTTTACAGCAAACTATTGCGCGTCAAACTGAACAAATTGCCGAAATTTCTGCACAACTGCAAGCTACGATGAAGCAAGCACAAGATTTGGCAATGAAAGCTTTTGCGAGCAAAGCTTAAAACCCCGTTCGTAGTGAGGACTTTAGTCCGCATCCGGGTTCGTAGTGAGGACTTTAGTCCGCATCCGGGTTCGTAGTGAGGACTTTAGTCCGCATCCGGGTTCGTAGTGAGGACTTTAGTCCGCATCCGGGTTCGCAGCATCGGAATGCAAGTCCTTATTTTCTCAAAACTTTTGGACTGAAGTCCTGACTACGAACCTAATAGGACTGAAGTCCTGACTACGAACCTAATAGGACTGAAGTCCTGACTACGAACCTAATAGGACTGAAGTCCTGACTACGAACCTAATAGGACTGAAGTCCTGACTACGAACCTAATAGGACTGAAGTC
>NZ_JAHRFA010000012.1:72475-90725 GCF_020883045.1 Microcoleus sp. CAWBG58
CTTACTACGAACCTAATTCCCAAATATTAACAAATGAAAAGCCATGAACAAAAAACTTACGGACAAAAGCACTAAGGCTGAAATCTTAGAAGCGTACAAGGAAGCCGCGCAAGAAAAAGCTGCGCTAGAATTGCAAATCAAACAGCTAAATGCTTCTCCAAAGCAACCATCAGCAGCAGCACCAGCACCAGAAAAACCTATTGTGGAGGCACAAAAACCAATGGCTTTAACTCAAACTCAACAAAAAATGCAGTCCACAATTGATAATTTAATCTTGCTGCAATTTGGCTTTGGTGGCGCTGTCAGCGAGTTGTCGGAAAAATTAACTTCGGAAGCTGCTAAACTGGAAGAATTGCGGCGTACAGTGGGCGATGAAATTCAACAACTGCAAGAGTTGCACGGTTTAGAAGATGTTGCTGAAGATACACTGGATAATTTAATTCAGCAGTACGAAGAAAGTGCGAAAACTTTTACTAACGAACTCACCGAACAGCGCGATACTGTTGAACAGGAATTGCTGGAACAGCGTCTGGCTTGGGAAAAAGAGCAGGAATTGCAAAAGTTGGCGGTTATAGAACGCAATGAGAATCAGGAAAAAACTCGCGATCGCGATGAAGAGTTGTATGATTACGATCTGAATCTTCAGCGAGATTTGGATATCGAAGAATACGAACAGCGTCAGAAAAGGCTGTATCAAGAAATTGAAGAGTTTCGTCAGGAACAGGAGAAACAGTGGGCGGAACGGGAAAAATCCATTTCGGAACGGGAAAAATTGTCTGCTGAAGTTAAGGCTAAGGTGGAAGCTTTCCCGAAGGAACTGGAAGCTAATATCAAGAATGGGAAAGATAATGGTCGCAATATTGGCAATTATCAAGCTAAGATTAAGGCTGATTTGTCTGCTAAGGATATCGAGGGACAAAAGCAAAATTATGAATTGCAAATTCAAGGAATGTTGCAGACAATTCAAAATCAGGAATCGCGGATTGCGAGTTTGTCGAAACAGCTTGATTCTGCTTTGAAACAGGTTCAAGATTTGGCGGTGAAGGCGATTGAGGGTTCGTCGAATTTGAGTTCTTTCCAAGCTGTGAGGGAAATTGCGATCGAGCAAGCGAAGACTCAGCAGAAAAATAAGTAGTCCGCAGCGCTGTTAGCAGCTAAGTAGCTAGCCTTAGATACCCGATTTCTTGAAGAAGTCGGGTATTTGGGTCTTGAATAGCAGAGATTTTTGCGATCGCCCGCGAACTGTGCAAAAATATAAGTATTTAGGATTAGGACAACTGCTATGGCTGATACTAACAACTTTGAACTGCGGGATATTCCGATATATTCTATCCCTCAAGCAGCACAATATCTCAGGCTGCGGAGAGATATGTTGCGACATTGGGTTGTTGGCTGGTACTCGCAAACAAAAACGGACAAGCACTTCTTTGAGCCGTTGATTGAGTTACCTCAACACAATAATCTTGAACTGCTGCCCCAGTCCAAAACTAGACTACTTTCTTTCACCAATTTGGTAGAGGCTCATGTGTTGATTGCTATTGTTAAGGCTACAGGCTTCTCCCGCAAGCAACTTAGCACCACTCTCAAATGTGTCAACCGTAATTTTTATACTCCTCACTTATACGCTCGAATTGAGTTTCAAGTCGAGGGAATTGCTCTTTTGTTTGAGAGATGTGGACAGAAGCTTGCAACATCGGACAGGGAGCAGGAAGCGAGGCAGATTCTAGACACTTATTTCGATCGCATTGTACGAGATGAAGCTGGATTACCTATCAAACTCTTCCCTTTCACGAAGCTACCAGGTTCCGACGAACCTAAAACAGTGATGATTGACCCCAGAATCTCCTTTGGCCGTCCTGTTTTGGCTGGAACTGGCATTCCCACAGCTATGCTGGCAGAACGTTACAAAGCTGGGGATTCCATCGATGAACTTGCCGAAGACTACAATTGCGATCGGCTTCAGATTGAGGAAGGTATTCGCTGCGAACTTCCGCTAGTAGCATGAATGAGATATTTTTCATCGATCGATGTTTAGGAACAAAACTGGCAGATTCATTACGAAATGCGGGGGCGACAGTAGAAATTCATGACGATCATTTTAAGCAAGATGTCAAGGATGAGGATTGGCTGAGGATAGTTGGAGAAAGCAATTGGGTTGTACTTACAAAGGACAAGAAAATTGCTAGTCGTCCTTTGGAGTTATTGGCTGTGGCTCAAGGTAATGTACGGCTGTTTGCATTTGTGGGTGGCGATGTTTCTGGAGTTGTAGTCGCACAAGCTTTTGTAAATGCCTTAGAAAATATGAAACGATTTATTCGGGGGAATCAAGCACCTTTTATTGCTAAGGTGTACCAGTCTGGTTTGGTAAAGCCCTGCAAAAACCAAAAGGAACTTTTGAGAATCCTCCCTAAAACCAGTGAGTAAATCATCTCAAAATCAATTTCGATTAGTCCAGTTTTTAAACTGTCTACTCCCTTCCCGATTCAAGGAGCATGAAAACCTATCTACAGCGTTCTAATTTTTAGTTTAAAGCCCGATCGCCCTGTGCACTTATCCAAACTGTCCCTATCTCTCCCGATCGCTTCATTTATACTCTCTATTCTTGAAGTTAATGAACCAAAAGATATATTTTAGATAGAGGCATTATGCAGCAACAAATTGTACGTCAAAGAGATACTAATGCTTGGATTTTACAGTGCTGGGTTTCCTTTATTCTAGCCATTTCCACTACGGCTATAGGTGTCATTTATCTGCCCGTAGATATCTGGGTAAAAAGTTTTGTGGGTATGGGGTTAACTTTTTCGGTTGGTTCGTCTTTTACTTTAGCAAAAACGATTCGGGATAACAATGAGGCAACTAGATTGACTGCGAGAATTGATGAGGCTAGAGTTGAGAAAATTCTCGCAGATCACCATCCTTTGAAATAAGTTACTCGGCGGTTGACTCGGCGGTTGAAACCGCGGCTACATAAACGAAGTCCGCCTCCGCGGACTAAGAGTCGGAGCAAGTTATATTTTGTATAAAAATAGCCCGCGCAGGCGGGCTTTGTTTTTGTCGCCACAGGTTTCAAGCTGTGGATTTTGATGGTGGGTTTCAATGGTTGTGTTTGAAGTTACGATCGCCCTTAGCCTTTTGGCGCTGGCGAATACCTGCCTTAACCGTAGCCATATCCACGGGAAAACCAACTACAGGAATCACCTGATCCTTGCGCTCTTCTTCGAGGTTCTTGAGTTCGGTGTAGTCAACCCAGTGAATGCAATTTACCGGACAAGTGTCGATCGCCTCAGCAATCAACTCTTCGGAATCACCGTCTTGTCGGACTACGCGCGATCGCCCGTAATCCGGCTCAATGTAGAAAGTATTGCGAGCAACATGAGCGCAGTGCTTGCAGCCGATGCAGGTAATCTCATCAACATAGACGCCTTTTTGGCGGAAGACGCCGCCCAACTCCGGTTCTAAACCAGTGCGATCGGGCGCATCCCGCAAAAATCCGCCCAACTCAGGCTCTAAACCAGTGCGATCGCCTGCTGTATCTATTCCGAGTCCAGAAAGCTCAGACATTTAGATCCCTCACAAAAATAAATAAGTCCGCCTGGGCGGACTTGAGATCAAACAAGATTGTCAGAAACAAGATTGTACAAATCTCGAACAACCTTAAGCGCACCAGCGCTGAACCACCAGGCGGATCGAACCGTCTTGATTTTGCTTTTGCTCAGAAACTTGGAAACCTTGCTTAGCGCTTTCATTCACCACAGTATGGTAAGCATAGCGCTGAGTCACCTTATTCAGAAAACGATCGACAGACCAAGCTTGCTGCCAAAACTGCAAGTCAGCCACCAATTCATACTCAGTCCCGTTCCAGCTAAAACCTAAGTCATAGCCGTTTTCTTGCTCAATCACCACCTCAGCAGTGCTGGTGAGGCCGCGATAGCCGCGCACCTCAGTCGGGCCGGACTTCCAGTCGATACCCAAGTCAGTTAAAGCAGATTCCAAAGAATTCAAATTGCGGATCTGGGTCTTAATTTGGCTAAAGTGTGACATGGTGGTTCCAAAAAAATTTAAGTGAACTGAACAAAAAAGATTACCAATCGCTAAAAGCCACTTGGGCCGTCGCTTCGGCTGACTGATGCAGCACTTGCGCGAAATATTCAGATGTTGACTCTTGATGAAGCACCACACCGAGCTGGGCTTCAATTGCTGCCGTTACCTCAGCGCAGGAAGCACCGACAATGCCGGTGACTGTTTCCTGTACGCGGCCATCTGGATAAATGACAAATTCTAGTGTTTCCATAATCCGGGCTGACTGAATAGGAATAGTGAAATCAGACACTGACACCAGCTTCGCGTGGGACGATGCCTCCTGAAGTCGCTTCTTGAGAGTTGGCGGACTAAAAAAACCGCTATATCAATTTTGACTAATTGATAGGTTTTGAGTCACAACTTAACAGAAGTTATTAATAGGTAGAAGCAATACATCAGTTGTATGTAAAGTTTCGCGTACATTGTGACATCAGTCAAGCCAATCTATATTTAGATTTTAGATTTTTGATTTTGAAGACACAAGTATAAATGCTCCCCCTCTCCCCCTCCTGACAGGTGCAGGTTTTTTAGTAAAAGCCTTATCCCATAAGAGTTTGATGCTTCCAGTAAGCCACTTTCCAAAACCGTTGCACTGTCTGGATTTGCTGGGTTTTGCCAGGGGAAAACCTACACCTGTCAGCTCTCCCCCTCTCCCCCTCTTTCCCCTCTCCCCCCTCTCCCCCTCTTTCCTCTCCCCATCTAATTCCCTCTAGGGTCTAAAACGTCTCGCAGCCCGTCGCCTAAAAGGTTGAAACCCAGAACTGTTAAGGTGATCAGCAAACCGGGAAACAAAATAGTCCAAGGAGACGAAAGAGCGTATCCGCCTTTGAAAGCATCGGAAAGCATCGTTCCCAACTCTGGGGCTGGCGGCTGCGCGCCCAAACCTAGAAAACCCAAACCAGCCGCTTCTAGCGTTGCTGTACCTGTGGAAAGAGTTGCTTGTACAACAAGTGGCGCGAGACTTCCCGGCAAAATGTGGCGAAAAATAATCCGCAAGTCGCTAGCGCCCAAAGCTTTGACAGCTAAGACAAATTCTTGTTCTCGCAGCGATAGCACCATGCTGCGAGTGAGGCGGATGTAAATCGGTATTTGCACAACGCTGACAGCGATAATTACGCTTTGCAGGCTCGGGCCGGTGACGGTAACAATGGCGATCGCCAGTAAGATCGAAGGAAAAGCTAGCAAAATATCCGCCAAAATCCCGATCGCCACTTCAGCCCATCCGCGAAAATACCCAGCAAAGAGCCCCAACAGAGCTCCCACAAACAATCCCGCACCCACAGAAACCAGACTGACGAGCAAAGATATCCCCAATCCGTGCCATACCCGCACCAGCAAATCTCGCCCTAAACCGTCGGTTCCGAACCAATGTTTGATGCTAGGAGCCACTAAGCGCGACAAATAATCGCGATCGACCGCAGCATTGTAGGGGTAAATTAGGGGGGCTAACACTGCCACAACAATCAGCCCTACAGTCAAAATCAAGCCGATTTTCCCAGAGGTCGATCGGGCAAATCGCTGCCAAGCAGGCTGTGAAAATATTAAGCTGTTCAGCGATTTTTGCTGTTTCATTACCATCTAAAATCCGTGTGGTACCCATAAACTAATTAATTCATGGACAAGGGCGAGCAATTCAGATACAGACTCATTGACTTCTGGCGCTTCAAATCCATGAATAAATCGATTTCTCACGTTTAAAAGTAGCATAGCGCGATCGTACTGTTCGATTGAAAGTTCTCCTTGCGAATACATATGTTTAATCAGAGATACAGTTGGAAATCTTTCAATTGGAATAATAGCCTCCTGGGCCCGTCTACGCAGGAGTGCTTCAAATATTCCCCAAAGTGACAAAAACGCCCCTTCATTTTCTCCTAATGAGATTAGGCGTTCGCTCTGTGTTATTCTACTAAAAATTTGTTCCCAAGATAAGAGATTTACTTCCTTGGCTTCGTCTTTCAGTAAAGCATCTTCTTCAGTAATTAACAAGAAACGCCAGCCTGTTTTTTCAGAGACTATTTCAGCAATTTCTTTCAACCTGTCTATGGATTTTTGTCTGCCAGAAGCATTGAATTCGATTATATAACCTTCGGCTTCGTTCTTTTTGGCAATTAAATTTGGGCGATATGTGCCTAAATTGAAAGGGATGTCTTCCGGTTCAGGCTCAACAAATACTCTATAGCCTTCTTGTCGATATTTTTCAGCAATTTTAGACACTGATGTGTTCTGTATCAATTTAGCAGTCATAAGTAACTCTCCAATGCTTTTGCTTTACGTATTCTAACGTAGACGCGCTCGCACCAGATTCGGGTTCATTGCCTCCTTGATTACTCGGCGGTTGAAACCGCTACTATACAAACAAAGTCCGCCTGCGCGGACTAAGAAATAAGGGAGATATTTAAGACAGATTAAAGGCTAGATTCACTCACGGCTTAGGCAACAGATTATAGATATCACCTGAAAATTCTGCATTTTTGGGGACAACTTCAAAATTGATAGTATATCCCGATGCACCTTTAATATCTAGTGACTCACGTATAGCCTGACCGCGACCAAAAACCAAATCTTTTCGGAGAGTACCATCCACATAAATTTTGACAGATACACGAGTCAAATTAGAGTTATCAGGTAAACCATAAGCTAGTTTTACTTCACCTGAGTTGTTGATTATTTTGCAAGCAAAAGATTTGGGTCGTGATGCCGAAAGTTGAAAATAACTACTCGGTTGTTCAGTGCGCTTAGCAACACTAATTAGGTTATCATAGTCATAGTCATTGTTGCCATTTCTAGACACATCTTCGCATTTAACTTCAGTTGGGCCAGTTGGAGGCACGGGAGATGGAGATGGAGATGGAGATGGAGATGGAGATGGTGATGGAGGTGAAGATGGAGGTGAAGATGGAGATAGTGCAATTGAAGGTGAACCCTCAATTATTGGTTGACCAGATTTGGTGAATCGAATAATTCTGGTTATGCTTTGATCGTTTTCTAGGTTGATAGTAAAATTTTGAGTTGGATAACCTACCTTACTCAAATTAACACGAACATCTCCTTTGGTGGGAATCCTGACTTTGACATAACCATTATTATCGGTATACTGAGTTTCTGGTGCACCTTTAGCGGTGAATATAATTTTTACATCAGCTAAATATTCTCCCTCTTCAGTTTGTGTATATAGTTCAACATTTTGTCTTTGTTCAGAACATACGGCGGCAGTTTTGTCTATAGTACATCTAAATTCTGGAACGGTAGCAGCCGTAGCAACTAATGCCAAAAAAGCAATAGGAGTACCTAAAAGAAAGCCCCACTTAGTGTAATTAATTTTTTGAGAACTCTGGCTCATAAATATTTTTTCTCTCGATTGAAGTGACAACCCACATAAATATCCACGCCACTAAACATTGGGAAACCGGAAAATTTATAAATATCTTGATTAAAGTAATTTTTTAGGATTTGCACTGATTTGCGATCGCCCTTACCCCCCTCAGCGCTCCCCACGGCCCACCAGCCAACAGTCGATCGCCTGCTTATCACTGATGACTTCCTTCAATACCCTTTAAGATATAGAGAAGAAGATAATTTTAAAAGCGCATGACATCAACCCTACTCAAAGCCTCCTCCAAATCGCCCCTCAACGCCCCAACAGTGCGCCATTTCCCCAACGGCCTCACAGTTATAGCGGAACATTTGCCGGTCGATGCCGTTAACCTCAGCGTGTGGATGAATTTAGGCTCAGCCGTCGAATCCGACGAAATCAACGGCATGGCGCACTTCTTAGAACATATGATTTTTAAGGGAACTCCGAGTATTCCTAGCGGAGAATTTGAACGGGCGATCGAACAACGGGGCGCTGTCACCAATGCAGCCACCAGCCAAGATTACACGAACTATTACATCACGACAGCTCCTAAAGATTTTGCCGAACTAGCTCCGCTGCAAGTCGATGTCTTGCTCAACGCCAGCATTCCCGACGACGCTTTCGATCGCGAACGGCTGGTAGTATTGGAAGAAATTAGACGATCGGAAGACAATCCGCGCCGCCGCACCTATCAAAGATCGATGCAATTAGCCTTTGAAGTCCTACCCTACAAACGACCCGTACTCGGCCCGACTTCCGTCATCGAAAATCTTACCGCCCAACAAATGCGGGATTTCCACAGCACCAGATACCAGCCAGGGGCGATGACAGCCGTCGCTGTAGGCAATTTGCCGGTCGATCGACTAATTGAAATTGTCGCAGAAAGTTTTGCCGCCAAAAGCACAGCACAAAACAGCACCATCAATCTGCCCGCTGCCAGCAGCTTTAGCCCAGAATCGGAAATTCTCAACTACGGCCAAGAATCGCCATTTACCGAAACAGTCCGCCGCGAATTTGTAGACTCAGCACTTCAGCAAGCCCGACTGATTGTCATGTGGCGGGTGCCCGGTTTCGTGGAAATGTCTGAAACCTATGCCCTCGACGTTTTGGCGACAGTCTTGGGCCACGGGCGCACAACTCGCTTGGTTAAGGATTTGCGCGAAGACAGAGGGCTAGTCTCGTCAATTTCTGTCAGCAACATGACTCAGCGACTGGGCGGTGTATTCTCGATTTCTGCTCAACTAGCGACAGAACATATAGAAGAAGTGGAAGCAGCCATCGTCGGACACATCCGCACCCTACAAACCGAACTCGTGACAGATGCCGAAATTTCCCGCATCCGCACCCAAGTAGCAAATCGGTTTATCTTCGGTAACGAAACTCCGAGCGATCGAGCAAGTTTGTACGGTTACTATCAGTCGATGGTAGGAGATATCGCTCCCGCCCTCAACTACGCAGCCTGCATCCAAGCTCAAACTGCGGAGGATATCCGGGAAGCCGCCGTCAAATACCTGTCTCCCGATGCGATGGGTGTGGTGGTAATTCGCCCTGAGGAAGCATAAAATCGACTTTTTGCTAAACAGCGCAATCGTTTCATGGCTAAGCTAGGGAGACTTGCAACGGCACAAAAAAGTTAAATTATCGTCATCTTAGATTAGAGAATACTCCGTCATATCAGGTCCGATCTACGATCGTCACAAAAAAAGGTTCGTAGTACGGACTTTAGTCCGCTCTTAAGTTGCGGACTAAAGTCCGTACTACGAAGCAATCTTATTGCGATCCATCGATCGGACACGATATCAAGTTCGATCGGCTGTCGCCTTAAAGATTTGTATCGAATCATGAATACAAAGTTTTTAAGGTGCGGGCGATCGGTAAAATTGCCGTAAATTTCTGAGAGGATAAACTTGGAATCATTGAAGCGCGCAGGGAATCATGAAATTACAAAACTTTCTCAAGTCAAAAATTAGGTATGATTCTAGGGCGATCGCTGCTGACAACGAACTCAGCCGTCAAATTCAAAGTCGCCTCATTGACCTAGGTTTACTGAAACCTCCAGTAGACGGCATCTTTGGCCCTCTTTCTACCGCAGCCCTCCACCGATTTCAAACCCTAATGAAGTGCGGCGAACCGGGTTTTTTGGGAGCAATCACAGCCCAAAAGCTGATCGAAGCCAAACCGGCGGACATTCCGACACCTCGCCCGATCCTGAAAATCCTCAAAGACACCATTTTTAAATCAAAACCGCTGGCGTCTTCTCAACTTCAGGAAGCGGAAAAACAAGTAATCCCAGCGGGAAAACAGTTTGAACTTCTAGCTTTTGCTCCGATTCGGGGTCACATTAGAGTTGCTCTCCGCAACGAATCTTTCAAAGGTTCAGGGATTTGGTATGTTTACGGAGGACACGCTCAAGTTACTCTAGACGGCGTTTTGCTGTATCCCAAACCGAATCCGCCGACTGTCAGACTGGGCATTCCTTATCGATCGCAAATGGATAACTTGTACAATCCTACAGGTTCTTGCAATGTTACTTCCATCGCGATGTGTTTGGACTTTTTGAGAGTTCCCCGGCGCCAAAAAACCGGACAATATGAAGATGAACTCTACCAATATGCGATCGACAAAGGTTACAGTCGCTGGGAACCCAGAGATTTAGCCAAAATTGTTAGAGATTACGGCGCTCAAGATTACTTTACCGAGAATGCAACGATTGATGACGTTCAAGATTGGCTAGCCAGCGGAAATCCCGCTGTCATCCACGGATACTTTACATCCTTCGGTCACATTATAGTTGCCACAGGCTACGACAGCGACGGATTCTTCGTGCACGATCCCTACGGCGAATGGTTCCCCACGGGTTATGACACAACTGTCAGCGGTTCTTACTTGCACTATTCCTATCGCTTAATCCGCAGCGTTTGTATGGCTGACGGGAATTTTTGGGTGCATTTTATCTCGAAGTAGTCATTGGTTATTTGTTATTGGTTATTTGTTATTTGTTATTAGTAACAATTAACCAATATAGTTATGGACGCATTTTAACGTAATGATGTCATTCTGAGTGTAGTAATATGAAATTTGCTCTTAATCATAATTATTCATCTCTCTCTTCTCTTCCTCTGCGTTCTCTGTGTTCTCTGTGGTTCAAAATCATTCCGATGCCACCGGAAAAGTCATCAGTTATTGGTTATTTGTTATTAGTAACAACTAACAAATATAGTCTTGGACGCATTTCAAAGTAATGATGTCATTCTGAGTGTGGGTAAGTATGAAATCCGCTCTCTCTTCTCTTCCTCTGCGTTCTCTGTGTTCTCTGTGGTTCAAAATCATTCCGATGCCACCGGAATTAACATAACACATTAATTCCGATGTCACCAAATTTGATATAACAACCGACAACTAACAACAAATAACCATTAACTATTAATTTTCATGCTCAAATCCAGCCAAGTCGATCGCGTAATTGGAGCACTGGTTGAAATATAATCAACTCCCGTTTCCGCAACACTCCGAATAGTTTCCAAAGTTACATTCCCAGAAGCTTCAATTTTCACCCGATCGCTCTTTTGGCGAATTATTGCCACAGCCTGCCGCATCAAATCGCAGGACATATTGTCTAACATGATAATATCCGCCTTGTGCTGTAAAGCTGTCTCCACCTCAGCTAGAGTTTCCGTTTCAACTTCGATCGTCAGCGGATAGGGGATAGAATTGCGAATAAGGGCGATCGCCTCGGCAATTCCCCCAGCCGCCGCAATGTGATTGTCTTTAATCATCACGGCATCATCCAATCCCATCCGGTGATTGCAAGCACCCCCGACTTGAGTCGCGTATTTTTCCAGCAATCTCAATCCCGGCGTCGTCTTGCGCGTATCCACCAATTGCACGGGCAAATCGGCAATTTTGTCAACATATTTCCGAGTTAAAGAAGCGATGCCGCTCAAACGCATTGCCAAGTTTAATGCTACTCTTTCTCCGGTTAGCAGCGCGTCGAAATTGCCGGAAATCTCAGCGATTACTTCTCCTTTTTCGCACAGTTTCCCTTCCGGTACTTGGGGGATGAAACTGAGGCTGCTGTCTAAAAGTTTAAATGTGCGATGTGCGATCGGCAATCCGGCTATGACACCAGCTTCTTTGACAATCCATTTAGCAGTACCCTGGATGCTGTTGGCGGGGAATAAGGCCGATGTCGTGCGATCGCCCCTACCGATATCTTCTAGCAGCCAGTCGTGCAGTAGGGAGTCTAAAACTATCCAAGGTGGCAATATAGCGTTCATGTTTTCTTTGTGATTCCTGCTACTAGGAACGATAGTCGATCGGGCAGTTTTAGGCAAGTTGCAGAATGATGATGGTGTGTGCGATCGGGATTTGGGTTGCGATCGTACTAAGTAGGTAGACATAAACAAACCCCATGATGTCATTGCGAGGAACGAAGCAATCGCAATGCCTTGGGATCGGTTCATTCTTGGATGACACGCACTACATAACGGGCTATTCTGTTGCTGACATTGGGTTTTGGTGGTTTAATGGAATGGAGAGGGCGATCGCGAGTAGAAACCATGATACAGCCAGTCATTTTAGAAAAATTAGCAGAACTCCCTGAGTCTCTTCACACAGAAGTGCTTCATTACATTGAGTTTTTGATTGAAAAGCAGGCTAAAAACTTAAGTCAAGAACAGCCGACAAAGCGAGGCGGACTTGGAATTTGGAAATATAAAATCTGGATGTCTGACGATTTTGATGAATCTCTAGAAGATTTAAAGGATTATATGTAAAAATAAATTCAAAAATATTCTACTTTTGTAAAACTGAGTGAAACATCTATGAAGCGAAAAGCTATCGTACTGGGTGCTGGGATCAAAGGAACTGCTATTGCTGTACTTCTCTCTTTGACAGACGAGTTTGAGATTCGACTTGTTGACCAAGATAAAGTTGCTTCTGGGACGACTTCGACTAATCATGGGCGGCTACATTTAGGTACATCAGGTTGGCGAACAGAAACTGATGACTTAATCAGGAGGCGAATGCTGGGATCTTCATTGATGCGTCAGCTACCTGCGATCGCTACCTGCTTATCGGAAGGTCATTACTGCGTTGAAAGGGAGGAGGAATTAGTGGCATTCATTTCCAAGTGTGATGCCAACCAAATTCCTTATCGTGTGCTTTCAAGTAACGAGATAGAGAATGAATGGATCAACATCGATCAATTTAGCACCGTTGTTCAAGTGCCTGAATTCTCCTTCAACCCTGCTAGAGTTGCAGGTCGTTTTGCTCAATCCTTTGAAAACCAAGGTGGAGTCTTTTTACCAAACCAGAGAGCAATACGGGTACATCGAAAAGATCGTACAGTTTTCCTTGAATTAGAAAATGGTAACTCGCTGGAAGCCGATGTCATTATCAATGCCAGTACGAGGTGGTGCAATACAGTAACAATCACTGACTGCAATCCTTTATTTACTGTTGAATGGTTTCGTTGGAGGCTTCTATGTCTGCGGTCACAAGGATTCATCCCACTTAAGCAAGTAACTGTCATAGTTGAGCCAACGAAGAAAGCTCCGAGTGCTATTCCACATGAACAATGGATCACGATTGACTGCAAGACCGATCTAGAGAAGTTAGACTCTCCAGAAGGGGAGCAAAATGCAGGTTGGCGACCGATCGATCTGAATAATCGAATTGACTATGAGCTTTATTCAACTGGATACAATTATTTCCAACCTTTGCGGCAACTACGGCAACTTTCAGATTCAGAACTTCAAAACCAGCTTTTCTCTATGTCAGGAGTACACGGTAGGTTGGTTGGCGATCCTCCAGGCAGTGTAAATAAAGTTTATTCTACTGATAGTTGCCCAAATTATTTTTTGACGTTCGGTGGGCAAGCAAGTACTGCTGTACTTGATGCTATTGAGACAATTGAGCATCTCGCAAAATTGGGAGTTTGTGGTGAAGTGAATCGCGGGCATTTAATTCAACAATTGGCGCACTCTCTCGCAGTTGAACCTTTACCAAATTCCACTGGCATGATATGGGAACAGCAAGAAGCAGCGTAATCATGGGATGAAGCAGACAAGCTGTGTAGATTTTTCCAATTTGCCTATCAAACATTTGACCCCCGATTAAAATAAAGACGACTGAAAGAGGCAACTATTATGACTATTCGTGATATTGCGATCGCCCTTATTTTAGCAACTTCGAGAATCATTCTTGCTATAAATTAGCGACTTCCTGGACTTTCTGATGCACAAGCACTAATCTAGAATAGATGATGCCAAACTCCCAGATACTCTTGCTAAAGCTTGGGCAAAATGGTTCTAGTCCCCCGCAATTATAGCTTATTTGAAAACAGTCATTGAAACATTACATAACCATCATGCAAACCAAAACGATCGCAATTCGCGTTAATGCTGAAGTTGCCCGAATCTTTGAGGCTGCTTCTGAAGAACAGCGCCGTAAATTAGAGGCATTACTTAGCCTAAAACTTAGTGATATAACTCGAAACAAAAGACCCCTAGAGGAGATAATGAGTGAGATTAGTCAGAATGCTCAAGCGCGAGGATTGACCCCAGAAATTTTGGATTCAATTCTTTGATCGGCAGTTCCTACTTAACAAGTAGCCGATCGCACTTAAAGAAACAAACTAATATCCACTTGGAAAAAATCAGCTAATTTCCGGGCTTCATCTATTTCGATATCCCTTCCGCTAACAAAAACTTTCTCAACCTCAGTTTCCGTTCCCAAAACAGGAATCAAAGCGGATTTGTCCAAATCTCTCGCATCCATTAAATGTTGCAACATTGAAGCAGCATTTCCTGCGGGAATTGGATAATTTTCCGCTTCAAATTTTTCAATCAGCGTTATCAAAAGCTCCAGAAATAGCTCTTCCTCTTGCGATCGCATCGGGGCGTGTTCCAGTTCGCAAGCGAGTGCGATCGCGGCTTCGTTTTCTGCTTCATTTGCGATCGGTTTAGGTTGATAGCGAACAAGTAAATCTGTATAAGATTTTGCATCAAAAGTACGGATCATTTTTCCACTCATCCTTATCATACTCAGCGTGAGTCAGAACATATTTGATGTAGATTCTTTGAGAAACATAAACCAAATCAACAATCAGCCGATATCGATTTCCCTTAATATTAAATACGGTAAAATTTCCGACTGACTCAGCTTTTGGATAAATCTGCTGAACATCAATTAAGTTCTGCCATTGGGCTTTACTTGACACTCTATACCAGTCATAAAGTGCATCGCAGGAATCCGCATGGCTTTCACAGAAATCTCGCAGGATTTTTCGGCTGATAACACGCATTTCACCCTTGTTTTCCAAACTACACCAGATTTGCTTCTGGACTTACGCACTTCTTATATTATAAACATCTGTAACTCCCGAAAAAACTAAAGCTCTTTTCCGTTGTTGTGGGAAAAGAGCTTTAATTTATTATTAACCTGGCACCGAGCTATTTTACCGGGCAGTGACCCGCCGAGTATCTTCGCCATAGCAACGTTTAACAACCGAGTTCGGGATGGATCGGAGTGGTTCCATTACATCATAAGCACCAGGAAAGCTTTGAAAACTTTGAATCCTGTGTCTGCGTTAGACTTGATGCGCTGCATCTCTTTCGCTCGACATTTATTACACTACCAAACTCACCTAAGTTTGTCAACCCCTTTTTAAAATATTTTTTCCCATTGAACTCACGTGGGTCTAGAAACCGGGTTTTTCACGAAAATACAAAGGTTGCAGCCCACAGATTCGGTAAAAACCCGGTTTCTGTGGTCAGAGCGCGTCAGCCCTATCGCAAATCCCAAAACCCAGCCTCCACACCCTACTCTCTGCGAATCTTCGCATCCTTCTCAAACCACGCCACAACCTGCTTAACAGTTAATTGCTCGATCGCACCTTCAGATTCTGCCGCAATTTGTCTCAACGGCCGCAAAGACGCCACCACCAAATTCGTAAAAAAGTTTTCAAAACTCGCATCAACTTGAATTGACTGCTGAATGCTCTCATCATTCCTCACCCAATCCATTACCTGCTGATTGCTCACCTCTGCCACCGCCAAACCAGTCTCCCCAGCAATTTGCTTCAAAACCCTCAAAGCATAAATAGCTAACCGTGCCGAAAACTTCTCCTTCGATGACAACAGAGCCATATCAACTTCCGCACACTCTTCCGGGGTTAAAAAATTAGATTCCATAGTTATTTGTTATTTGTTATTTGTTACTTGTTATTTGTTATTAGCCATCCGTAACATCCCTTAAAAAATCCGCAGCCGAACAGACATCCGCTACATCCGCTACAAAATCCGCTGCCGAACTTCCTTCTTTGCAACAATCAAATAACCGCAACGGTGTTCCCCATCAATAATCCAGTGAGTTCTTTCGACAGTACAATCCGGCAATACAGCCGCAAACATCTCCAACTCATTGCCGCAAACACTTGGAAAAGTTTCAGCCACATTAGAAATAGCACAATTGTGTTCCATGAACACAAATCGATCGCCCTTTTCGGTGCGATCGGCTATTTCCACAATTTCTACATCTACAGATTCTACAGGATAACATTCGGCCATGTAACCCTCAGCCCTGCGGAGTTCCACCAACCCGCTCACCCGCTCTTGTAGCGAACCAGAACCCACCAACCTGCGGTACTCCATCGCCTTGCGCTCCCACTGCTTTTGCAGGATAGAAATCACCTGCTCGCGGCCAACAGTCTCAGCCAAAGTATCCAGGAAAGATACTGCAAAATCGCCGTAACGATTCGGAAAGCGATCGCGCCCCAGACTGGTAAGCTCGTAAATGTGTTGCGGTCGCCCCATACCAGCCTGAACCGACTGATACTGAATCAGCCCCTCCGCCTCCAAATCCTTCAAATGACGGCGAATCGCCTGCGGGCTGATATCCAAAGACTCCGCCAACTCCAGAGCCGTCGCTTTATCCCCCTTGAGCAAATACTGCAAGATGTCTTGTTTCGTGGAAGTCTGCTGAGTAGTCTCCATCATCTTCACAAAAAATTATTAATTTGACTTTGACAAGATCGCTGTTGTTAATGTAGCTTAAAATATAGTAAAGCAACAAACCAGTTGTTTAACTCAACCGAGCAGTCCAGCAGAACTCGCTCAAGCCCAGACAGCGATTGACAAGTCTGCCATCTTTGAGAGCACTATCTAGAACACTGAACACGCAAAATCATGAGCTCTACAGTCACAACCCTAGTCAACCAGCCCTACAAATACGGTTTCGTCACCGACATCGAGTCAGACACCATCCCCCGCGGCTTGAGTGAAGATGTAGTGCGACTGATTTCATCGAAGAAAAACGAACCGGAATTCATGCTGCAATTCCGCCTCAAAGCATACCGCAAGTGGCTGACCATGACGGAGCCGACCTGGCCTCATGTCAACTATCCGGCGATCGACTACCAACAAATTATCTACTATTCCGCGCCCAAACAAAAGCCCAAAAAGCTCAACAGTTTAGAAGAAGTTGACCCGACACTGCTAGAAACCTTCGAGAAACTAGGCATTCCCCTCTCCGAACAAAAGCGCCTCGGAAATGTCGCCGTTGACGCCGTTTTCGACAGCGTTTCCATCGCCACAACTTTTAGAGAAAAACTCGCCAAAGACGGCGTTATCTTTTGTTCCATCTCAGAAGCAGTCAAAGATTATCCCGAATTAATAGAAAAATATCTTGGTAGCGTCGTACCAGTCGGCGACAACTTTTTCGCAGCCCTCAACTCTGCCGTATTCAGCGACGGTTCCTTCGTTTACATTCCCAAAGGCGTCAAATGCCCGATGGAATTGTCCACCTATTTCCGCATCAACAACGGAGATTCCGGCCAGTTCGAGCGCACCTTAATTGTTGCAGAAGAAAACAGTTCTGTTTCTTACCTCGAAGGCTGTACCGCGCCGATGTTTGATACCAACCAACTGCACGCCGCCGTTGTGGAATTGGTAACAATGGACAATGCCGATATCAAATATTCAACAGTGCAAAACTGGTACGCCGGCGACGCGAATGGCAAAGGCGGAATTTACAACTTTGTAACCAAGCGCGGCTTGTGTCAAGGAGTCAATTCCAAGATTTCTTGGACGCAAGTAGAAACAGGTTCCGCAATTACTTGGAAATATCCCAGTTGCGTATTAGTCGGCGATAACTCCGTGGGTGAATTCTACTCTGTAGCGCTGACAAACAACAAACAGCAAGCTGACACCGGAACTAAAATGATCCACGTCGGCAAAAACACTCGCAGCACGATTATTTCCAAGGGGATTTCGGCGGGGAATTCTGCCAACAGCTATCGCGGATTGGTAAAAATGGGGCCGAGTGCTAAAGGTGCTCGGAATTATTCTCAATGCGATTCGATGCTGATTGGCGATAACGCTCAAGCGAATACTTTTCCATATATTCAAGTGCAGAACCATACTGCTAAAGTCGAACACGAAGCTTCAACTTCCAAAATTGGGGAAGAGCAATTGTTCTTCTTCGCGCAACGGGGAATTTCCGCAGAAAATGCAATTTCAATGATGATTAGCGGTTTTTGCAAAGATGTGTTCAATCAGTTGCCGATGGAATTTGCGGCGGAAGCTGATAAGTTGTTGAGTTTGAAGCTCGAAGGAAGTGTGGGATAGAAACAAGTTTTGATTAGGTTCGTAGTAAGGACTTTAGTCCTTCTAACTCTTAACTACAAACTGATCGAGAGGCAATAATTAGGTTCGTAGTAAGGACTTTAGTCCTTCTAACTCTTAACTACAAACTGATCGAGAGGCAATAATTAGGTTCGTAGTAAGGACTTTAGTCCTTCTAACTCTTAACTAC
>NZ_JAHRFA010000012.1:90825-96395 GCF_020883045.1 Microcoleus sp. CAWBG58
CTGATCGAGAGGCAATAATTAGGTTCGTAGTAAGGACTTTAGTCCTTCTAACTCTTAACTACAAACTGATCGAGAGGCAATAATTAGGTTCGTAGTAAGGACTTTAGTCCTTCTAACTCTTAACTACCAACTGATCGAGAGGCAATAATTAGGTTCGTAGTAAGGACTTTAGTCCTTCTAACTCTTAACTACCAACTGATCGAGAGGCAATAATTAGGTTCGTAGTAAGGACTTTAGTCCTTCTAATTCAGGAGTTACGCAAAAAATGGTTTGACGCGCTACTTATCGGACTCTCGGTGCGTAGCGCGAATCCTAGATTGAAGAAGGACTGAAGTCCTCACTACGAACCTAGATTGAAGAAGGACTGAAGTCCTTACTACGAACCTAGATTGAAGAAGGACTGAAGTCCTCACTACGAACCTAGATTGAAGAAGGACTGAAGTCCTTACTACGAACCTAGATTGAAGAAGGACTGAAGTCCTTACTACGAACCTAGTTAAGAAGGACTGAAGTCCTTACTACGAACCTAGTTAAGAAGGACTGAAGTCCTTACTACGAACCTAGATTGTTGAATTGCAACAAAACGAAAAAATTAGAGGAGTCAGGAAAAAAAGAGATGATTGTTGAAAATAGTCAAGTGGTTTTATCTATCCGCGATTTAACTGCGAATGTGGAAGATACCCAAATCCTAAAAGGTTTAAATCTGGAAATTAAATCGGGTGAAATCCACGCCATCATGGGCCCCAACGGTTCGGGTAAAAGCACTTTATCCAAAATATTAGCCGGCCATCCTGCTTATACGGTGACGGGTGGAGAAGTTACTTTCCTGGGACAGAATCTCCTGGAATTAGCGCCGGAAGAACGTTCCTTAGCAGGCATTTTTCTGGCTTTCCAATATCCTTTGGAAATTCCGGGCGTTAGTAATGTCGATTTTTTGCGCGTGGCTTACAATGCTCATCGCAAACATCGCAGTTTGGAAGAGTTGGATGCTTTTGATTTCCAAGATTTAATCGAGGATAAGCTGGATGTTGTTAAGATGAATCCGGCTTTCTTGGGACGAAGTGTCAATGAGGGTTTTTCCGGCGGTGAGAAAAAGCGCAATGAGATTTTGCAAATGGCGCTTTTGGAACCGAAGTTAGCTATTTTGGATGAGACTGATTCTGGTTTGGATATCGATGCTCTCAAAATTGTCGCCGGTGGTGTGAATCAGTTGTCAACTGCTGAAAATTCGATGTTGGTGATTACTCACTATCAACGGTTGTTGAATTACATTATTCCTGATTTTATTCATGTCATGGAAGCGGGCAGAATAATCTTAACTGGCCCGAAAGAGTTGGCGCTGGAATTGGAAGAGCGCGGTTATGACTGGGTTGTGGAAGAGGAAGCAGCAGGAGTTGGCGCGCGATGATAAATACGCAGGTTGCTACTAGGGAAATGTTTTTGGCTGATTTGGTGAATCAGTGCGGTAAGTTGGAGGTTGCTAATAGCGAAAGTTCGGCTTACGGGTTGCAGGATTTGCGGGATGCGGCGACTGAATATGTTCTGGCTGCAAGTTTTCCGACGGTGAGGGATGAGGAATGGCGCTTTACTGATTTGTCGCCGGTTTTGCAAGTTCCTTTTCATGTACCGCAGAGCAATCAGTCAACGGTTAAGCTGGCTGATGTTATTATGCCTGTGAAAAATCGGGATGATTTACCGTTGAGATTGGTATTTGTTAACGGTTTTTATGCGCCGGATTTGTCTACGGTGGATTCGGGTGTTGTTCCGAATTTGCATATCGACTTTTATGCTGGTAATCTATCTAACGTACCGGAAAAATATCGATCGCGCATCACTGATATTTTGAGCAAGCACAAACAGCAAACTGAAGTGTTTACAGCCTTGAATACAGCAGGTTTGGTGGATGCTGCGGTGGTGTTCGTACCGGCTAATATGTCGATCGACCTTCCGATTCATTTGCTGTTCGTGACTGCACCAGGTGCATCTCCGGCGATGTGTCAGCCGCACTGCTTAATTGTAGCTGAGGCTGGCAGCAAAGTCACTGTTGTTGAGGATTACACAACTGTTGGTAATGTCTCGGCTTTGACGAATGCTGTCACGGATGTTGTTGTCGCTGAAAACGCCACGGTGAATCATGTTCGGCTTCAACGCGAAGGTTTGGATGTGGTTCATGTGGGCAAAAGTGCGATCGAGCAATCCCGCAACAGCCGTTATACTTGTCATGCTATCAGCTTGGGCGGCAAAATATCGCGGCACAATTTAGAAGTATTTCAGCGCGGCGAAGGCACCGAAACAACTTTAAACGGTTTAACCGTAGCCTTTGGCGAACAGTTAGCCGACACTCACAGTTTAATCGATTTCAATCACCCCCACGGCACAAGCCGGCAATTGCACAAGTGCATTGTCGGTAACAAAGCTCGTGCAGTATTTAACGGTAAAGTTTTTGTTCGTAAAGCCGCACAATTGACAGATGCCGGACAATTGAGCCGGAATTTGTTGCTCTCGCCGAGGGCGCGGGTAGATACAAAACCGCAGTTAGAAATTGTGGCGGATAACGTTAAATGTTCCCACGGTGCAACAGTCAGCCAGTTGGAAGATGATGAACTTTTCTACTTGCAAAGCCGCGGCTTAGATTTAGAAAGAAGTCGCTATTTGCTGATTGATGCTTTTGCGGCGGAAATGCTCAATCAATTGCCGATTGTTGGAGTGGCGAAAATGCTTTCTACCTGTGTAGCTGTCCAAGAATAACTAATTGGCTAGCACACAAATTAGGACACAGCATTGCTGTGTCCCTACCCATATGTCCAATCGATAACCATCAGAAAAAAGGTTCGTAGTGCGTCCTGGTGTCCGCTTTCTGGATGCGGACACCAGGACGCACTACGAACCTTACTTGTTTCGGTCAATTGACCGGACATTATATGAAAGAATGAATTATCTTTTCAACACAACCGAAGTTTTGGATCTCACCGCATAAACGAACCGACAACACCATTCAAATCTTCAGCCAAAGGATTTCCCAATGCCTTAAATTTCCACTCGCCACCTTCTCGATAAACTTCTCCCATCAACATATTTATTTTGCCTTCATAGGAAGGGTCATTTGACAAGCGATAGCGAGCGATTTCTTTTCCGGCTGCATCTACAGCCCTTACGTAAGCGTTTTCTACCATGCCAAAATGCTGTTTTCTTGCTGGCCCATCGTAAATATTTACACCCAAGATAATTTTGTGATATTCTACTGGCAAAGAACTCAATTTCACAAAGATTTGTTCGTCGTCTCCGTCTCCAGCTCCCGTGAGATTGTCGCCGGAATGAACCACGGTTTTGTCCTTTGACTCCAAATGAGAGTAATAAATTACATCTTCTTTGTAGTTTTTTAATTTGCCATTTTCTCCCAGCAGCAGAGCGTAGGAATCTAAGTCAAAATTTGCACCGCTGCTTCTACCGAAAATACCTGTTTTAGCTTTCGCTACATCCCAGCCCAAGGCCATTGTCAATCGAGATAAGTCGAATTCGCTTTTGCTGAGTACGATCGATTGTCCTTTTGTCAAGTTGATAGCCATAGTTTGATTATTTTGTAAGGTTTGCTATTTCTAGGATAAGATATTTTCCAGACGCGCTGATTTTACCCAATGCGGATATTCTGCTGTCAACCAATCGTATAATTCCTCATCGGTAATATGTTCCGGGTCTTCTATACTGAAGAAATCGGCTTTATCTAGGTAGCGATCGCCCAATTCGTCAAGCTGTTCTAAAAAACTAAAATCGCTGGCCGCGCTTCTGGCCAACCACCCGCGAACCCCCTTACTTTTGACATCCTGCTGCGATTTGCCGATCGCCATAAACTGCTAAAATATCGGTTCATCTGTTTTTCTCTGATTAATCTGAGGTTCGAGAAACTAGAATTCAGGGGAATATTGGACGCATGGGCAGCCAGAAACCGGGTTTTTTGACCAAAATAGTTTGTTGTCACCACTTAAAACTGCAAAAAACCCGGTTTCTTGGTCTCGGAGTGCGATCGCGAACTAATCTAGTTTAGAGCGATCGACCTTCGATCAGGCGTACTTATCTACAAAGCTTTGCAAGCCTGAATTGTAACCTTGTCCGACAGCTTGGAACCTCCACTCGCCATCTTTCTTGTAAAGTCTGCCAAACTCCACCGCAGTCTCCCGAGAAAAATCCTCATCCAAGTCGTATTTCGTGACTTCTGTATTAGTAGAGGTGTCGTAAATCCTGATAAAAGCATTCCGCACTTGACCGAAATTTTGCCTTCTCGATTCTGCTTCGTGGATTGTCACCACAAACACTATTTCTTGCACCGCAGGATCTACCTGGGTTAAATCGACTGTAACTGTTTCATCATCGCCACTTCCTTCTCCGGTTCTGCTATCTCCTAGATGTTTTACAGAATTATCCGGCGACTCTTTGTTATTGTAGAAAACAAAGTATTTTTCACCGGGAATTTTACCAGCAGCGCCCAGCATAAACACGGAAGCATCTAAGTCAAATGCCCCTCCGGTGTCTGTAGCGTTGAGATCCCATCCTAAACCGATCCCGGCATTTTTCAGCCCCGGTGCTTCTTTAGAAAGATTGATTCTCCCGCCTTTATCCAAATTAATTGACATTTGCTCTCCTGTTCGCGACATCACTGATGTTACCGATCGCAATTATATCAATTATCAGAGGAGCTTGACAAATTGCTGCTGATACTCATCTTCTGTCATCAGTTCTGTCGTGCTTTCCACCCTGTCTAAAAACACGATGCCATCTAAATGGTCATATTCGTGTTGAAAAATTCTGGCCACAAAATCTGTCAATTCTTGTCGGTGAAGTTTGCCGTCCCTACAAGTGTATTCAATTTCGATCGCCCTGCTTCTGGGCACCAACCCCCGAATTCCCGGAATACTCAAACAGCCTTCCCAGTCTTTAACTGTTTCTGTCGATGCAGCGACAATCCGGGGATTGATCATCGCTGTCGGTTCCATGTGGGGCGCTTGGGGATACCGCAGGTTGGGACGGGATGCGACGATGAACAGCCGATCGCACATTGCAGCTTGAGGGGCTGCAATTCCCACTCCGTGCGCGTGTTGGACGGTAGCAATTAGGTTGTCGATTAGCTGTTGAATGCGATCGTCCTTCACGTTTTCGACAACTTGCGACGGTTGCCGCAGTACGGGATTTCCTAATTGTGAAATTTGCAATATTTCTGACATATTAATTGGTTATTTGTTTGTAGTGAGGACTTCAGTCCTCAGCAGAATTTTACATACAAAGAAGGACTTAAGTCCTTACTACGAACCTTACAAAGAAGGACTTAAGTCCTTACTACGAACCTTACAAAGAAGGACTTAAGTCCTTACTACCAACCTTACAAAGAAGGACTTAAGTCCTTACTACGAACCTTACAAAGAAGGACTTAAGTCCTTACTACTAACCTTATAAAGAAGGACTTAAGTCCTTACTACGAACCTTACAAAGAAGGACTTAAGTCCTTACTACTAACCTTATAAAGAAGGACTTAAGTCCTTACTACGAACCTTACAAAGAAGGACTTAAGTCCTTACTAC
>NZ_JAHRFA010000012.1:96495-121939 GCF_020883045.1 Microcoleus sp. CAWBG58
AAAGAAGGACTTAAGTCCTTACTACGAACCTTACAAAGAAGGACTTAAGTCCTTACTACTAACCTTATAAAGAAGGACTTAAGTCCTTACTACGAACCTTACAAAGAAGGACTTAAGTCCTTACTACGAACCTTACAAAGAAGGACTTAAGTCCTTACTACGAACCTTATAAAGAAGGACTTAAGTCCTTACTACGAACCTTATAAAGAAGGACTTAAGTCCTTACTACGAACCTTATAAAGAAGGACTTAAGTCCTTACTACGAACCTTATAAAGAAGGACTTAAGTCCTTACTACGAACCTTATAAAGAAGGACTTAAGTCCTTACTTGGAACGGTTGGTTAATTTAACTGTTGACTGTCAACAATTTACTGAACTTTTTGAACAGGTAAACTCCCCGGCTTAACACTCAAATTAACTATTTGCCCGTTGCGGTTGATTTCCATTTGCAAATTGCCGCCAACTTTGGCATTTTGCACGAACTCCTGAACAGCTTCCGACTGAATAATCGGCTGATTGTTAATCTTTTGAATCACATCTCCAGCCCGCAAACCTGCGGCGGCTGCGGGAGAATTGGGAACCACACTCACAATCGCCACACCCCGATCGACTGCAACTCGCAGATTGCTGTTAGCGTTGCTGTTAATTTGCTGCTTCACCTCCGGAGTCAGTGTCGCCATTTCAATGCCTAAATAAGCGTGTTCGACTTTCCCCGTCGAAATCAGTTCCTTCGCCACCTCTTGCGCCGCCTGAATCGGAATCGCAAACCCCAATCCTTGAGCACCTTGAATAATCGCCGTATTCATCCCGATAACTTCCCCCGAAGCATTCAGCAGCGGCCCGCCGGAATTCCCCGGATTGATTGCAGCGTCTGTTTGAATAAAACCAATGCGCTTGTCGGGTACGCCCACCTCGGTACTCGATCGCCCTGTAGCGCTAATTATCCCCGCTGTCACCGAATTGTCCAAACCCAAAGGATTGCCGATCGCGATCGCCCATTCCCCAGACAGCAGCTTATCAGAATTGCCGATCGTCACCACAGGCACATCATTCGCCTCAATCTTCACCACAGCAACATCCGTCACCTTATCCGCCCCCAACACCCGCCCCTGATAGCTGCGGCCGTCCTTGAGGGTGACATTTACTGTATCTGCGCCCTCCACAACGTGAGCGTTAGTGAGAATCACGCCGTCAGTCCCGATCGCAAAACCAGAACCAGTACCCCGTTCGATTCCGCCCCGGCCGCCCGAATTTGGTTGTCCGCCAAAAAATTCCTCCGGCGAAACTCCTCTATTTCCTGGTTTCACCTTGCGTGCAGCATCGATCCGCACCACAGCCGGGCCCACTTTTGCCACCGCAGTCACAATAAAATTCACATTAGCCGCATCCCCCGACAAGGGAACAGGCGGCAAGACTTTGCTAGGTTGAGGCTTCGTACTAGGAGGCACTTGCAATCTCGGTTGCACGGTGCTTTGTCCCGCATCGCCCGAATTTGCACGCAATGAAGAAACCGACAGCCGATCGCCCAACATGGCGGCTGCGGCTCCCGTTACCAGCAGCAATATGTAAATTGCCGGTTGCTTCCAAAATTTGCCAGTAGAACTCTTCATCGCTACGTTTTAAGGCTTTCGGGCCAAATTTAAATACTTTCCTAGCAGCTCTTTGATAGCTGCTATATCCGCAGAGCCACAAACAAAATTTTTGGGCGATCGGCAGACTGCTTTAAACTGTAACATTCAGCTTCTCATTTTGGATTTTCCATCGCCAACGGTCAACGGTCAACGGTCAACTCAGAGGGCAGGCCCGCACCATCCACTGCCCCTACAATTGTCAACTGCTGGCGCGCAAATAACTTCCTAGAAATCCCTGGTAAATCTTGGTAAAAGCTGATATTCTGGATTGAGAACAAAAATACAACCTAGCAATGGCCCGATATGTCACACCACGAGAAGCTTGCAAAATCCTGCAAGTCTCAGACAAAACCCTTAGAAACTGGGAACTTGCCAACAAAATATCAGCAATCAGAACCCCATCCAACCAGCGACGCTACGACATCGACAGCGTTCTCGGAGGCGGACACGACCGAATTACAGCTATCTACGCCAGGGTCAGTAGCTACAAACAGCGAGAAGACCTCGACAGACAAGTCAGTTATCTCCAAAGTCTCTATCCGCAAGCCAAGGTCTTCCAAGACATCGGAGGCGGACTCAACTTCAAAAGAAAAGCGCTGCTTGCCCTTTTGGGACAAGTCATGTCAGGAGATATCTCAGCAGTTGTGGTCGGACACCAAGACAGGCTCGCAAGGTTTGGCGGCGATCTCATCAAATGGATCTGCGAACAAAACAATTGTCAACTCATGGTTCTCAGTAGAAACGAGTTGTCTCCAGAGCGAGAAATGGTTGAAGATATCCTTGCCATCATCCACGTCTTTAGCTGTAGACTCTACGGCTTGCGAAAATACAAATCTGCTATCAAAGAAGATTCGAGTTTACCCGGAAACGGAGTTAGCAGCGAAATGGAGGGCTTGGATTGCAGCAAGTAGATGGTGTTATAACCAAGCAATTGCTATTCTGAAAGACGAAAAAATTGGCAAGTACGATCTAAGGAAGAAAATAATGGACTCGGCTCCCGACTGGGTTTCCGAGCAGCCTTACAATCCGAGACAAATGGCAGTGTTTCAAGCCTTTGAAGCACACAAAGCCGCCAAGAAAGTCAGAGGGATAGCAAAGTTCAGAAGCCGTTTCGACACATCTCAGACTATCCGATTCCAAATATCTAACTGGAAATCGGGTACTTTTTATCCAACTTCTACTAAGGGGTTAAACTTCAAATCATCGGAACCCATCGCCGAGGTAATGCAACATGAACCAACACTCAGCTTGATAAATAGGCAGTGGTTTATCTGCTATGCGATTGACGAACCAAAAATAGAGCCAATAAAGAGTGATTTGGCTGTCGCATTAGACCCAGGTGTTAGGACTTTCCTTACTGGTCTTGACGGCAGTGACTTTATCGAAATAGGAAAAAATGACATTGGTCGGATCTATCGATTGGCAAGACATCTAGACAAATTGATGTCCCGGATTGGGGTAAGTAAAGGCAGACAATCTAAACGGCTGAGGTATTGTCTACGAAAGTCAGGGGCTAAGATCAGAATCAAAATTAAAAACTTAGTTAACGAATTACACAAAAAAGCTGCAAAGTATCTTGCAGCTAAGTACAAACTGATTTTTCTGCCAACCTTTGAGACACAGCAAATGGTTAAGAAAGGTAAGCGTAGGTTGGCGACCACAACTGCTAGAGCGATGGTCACGCTAAGTCATTATCGTTTTAAGCAAATGTTGAAGCATCAAGTCGCCAAACATGGCGGTGTTGTAGTAGACGTAACAGAAGAGTACACCTCAAAGACCTGCTCAAAATGTGGGCATATTCACACCAAACTGGGTGGGTCTAAAGTCTTTAAATGTCCAGAGTGCGGACACACCTTGGATAGAGATAAAAATGGCGCTTTCAATATTTTGTTGAAAGCTTTGAGAGATACCTCCCTGACAGGAGAGCTTGTTGCTTTTTCTGTCTTGCCATACACGGTTATTCCGGGTTTAGTCCGGGATTTACCATGTTAAATGTATCTGAACTTTCTGGACTAGAAAATCTCTTGAATGCCGATCGGCAGAGGAAAGCAGTGGACATTACGATCGAAAGTCTGTGGAATCAGATACTTGAACGTCTCCAGGTACAACTTAGCAGACCTAGCTTTGAGACGTGGATCAAAACTGCCACGGCCGAACAACTCGAAAATAACTGTTTGATCGTCAGCACCCCCAACCCCTTTGCTCGCAATTGGTTGCAAAAATACTACGTCAAAACCATCGCCGACACAGTTGAAGAAATTCTCGGCTATCCCGTAGAAATCTACTTGACAATTGCCGGAGGAAATGAAACAGGCAGCAGCAACGACTCCGACATGATTTGGCCGTCCCCGATCGCCGATAGCCCCGAAAGCCACTCGCTACACCCCCCTAAACCTGCCCATTTAAACCCCAAATACGTATTTTCCCGCTTTGTCGTCGGTTCCAACAACCGCATGGCCCATGCAGCAGCCCTCGCAGTAGCCGAGTCTCCGGGCCGAGAATTCAATCCCCTATTTTTGTGCGGCGGCGTTGGTTTGGGCAAAACTCATCTAATGCAGGCGATCGGTCATTATCGCTTAGAAATCGACCCCAGCGCCAAAGTTTTTTACGTTTCAACTGAAAAATTCACCAACGATTTAATCGCAGCCATTCGCAAAGATAGTATGCAAACTTTCCGCGATCACTATCGCGCAGCCGATGTTTTATTAATAGATGACATCCAATTTATAGAAGGCAAAGAATACACCCAAGAAGAGTTTTTCCACACTTTTAATACATTGCACGAAGCCGGGAATCAAGTGGTTTTAGCTTCCGATCGCCCGCCGCAGCAGATTCCCCGCCTGCAAGAGCGCTTGTGTTCCAGATTTTCGATGGGATTAATTGCCGATATTCAATTGCCAGACTTGGAAACACGCATGGCAATTTTGCAGAAAAAAGCCGAGTATGAAAACATGAGGCTGCCGCGAGATGTCATAGAATACATTGCTTCTAGTTATACTTCCAACGTTCGGGAATTAGAAGGTGCTTTAATTCGAGCCGTAGCATATCTTTCTATTACCGGTTTGCCGATGACTGTGGAGAATATCACTCCGATTTTGAACCCGCAAACTGAAACCGTAGAGGCGACACCCGATGCAGTCATTGCAGTTGTGGCTGAGGTGTTTGATGTTTCTGTGGAAGACTTGAAAGGTGTTTCCCGCAGGCGAGAAATTAGCTTTGCCCGTCAAATCGGGATGTATTTAATTCGGCAGCATACCGATTTGAGTTTGCCGAAGGTTGGCGAAGTTTTCGGCGGCAAGGATCACACGACTGTGCTTTACAGTTGCGACAAAATTGCTCAGTTGCGGAATACCGATCCGACTTTAGCCCAAACTTTGCGTCAATTGAGCGATCGAATTAACGCTGTCAGCCGCAAAAGTTAAGAAGAAGAAAGAAAGAAAGAAAGAAAGAAGGAAGCCATGACAGGGATTCGGACGAATCCATCTCAATGAGTGCAAATATACTCGTAGGGGCGAAGCACCTGACGGCAGTAAATCTCTGATTCTCACTAATAAATTGTGTGCCGGAATGCTTCGCCCTTGCAAAGTAGAGATGCGCCCAAGGCTGTTCTATTATTACAATTTCACAGCCTGCGGTAAAGACGCTAACCAATCTTCCCAGAACTTTGCTGCTTGAACTGATAAATGTCCAGCATAACGAATCGTATCCTCTCGAAGTTTAGCGACTGTGAGATCGGGCGTTGCTCCAATTTCACACGCATGACCAATGAACCACCGTTCTAATCCTTGAGCTGTGACTTCTGGATGAAACTGCAACGCCAATCCTCCTTTTTTCCATGAAAAAGCTTGGTTTTGATAGATCGCGCTAGCCGCTAAATGAGTGCTATCAGTAGGCAGATCGAAGGTATCTCCATGCCAGTGGAGAACGGCTATTTTATCTCCTGCTAAGTGAGCGAGTGGTGTTTGCTGACCTGCTAGACTCAAGTTTAGAGGAGACCATCCAATCTCTTTTTGCGCTCCAGGATAAACCTTCGCTCCTAAAGCACGAGCCATCAACTGTGCTCCTAAGCAAATTCCTAGCGTAGGCAAATCGTTAGCCAGACGATATTCTAATAGACGTAACTCATCAATTAGAAACGGATAATCCTGCTCATCGTAAGCTCCAATTGGGCCTCCCAGAATTATCAGCAGATTTGTGTTGCGATCGATCTGAGTCAAATCATCCAATCCAGCTTCTAAATATCTGACTGTGTAGTTTTGCTGATTCAATACTTCAGCTAAACTTCCCAGATCCTCAAAGGCAATATGTCTAATGACAGTGGCGTGTTTCAAAGTAGTCATCCTTAAATCAATTCGTAATCTGCGAAAACTTGCTCAATTGTACGATCGTCCAACACTCCAGCGGCGGCAAACATTTTTAAGGTGGGATTGGCAGCTTGTCGAACAAATTTAGCAATTTGGCTGGGTACGTAAACCTCTTCTAGAATTCCTTCCGAATCCTTGGCATTAAAGCCTAAGCGCCTCAGAATATTGTATTCGAGTTGGCGATCGGGAGCCAGAAATGCCCATACCAGTTGTGGCAGTAATTGTCCCATTTCCTCTTGCTCATCGGATGCAAGGCTTTGCCAAAGGATGGGGAACAAGCCACGGAAATAAATGCTGTGCAATGCTTCGTCAGCCGCATGATCGCCGATAACCGCACGGACAATAGGAGAGACTTGAGGATCCTGGGGAACATTGTTAAGAACCTTTGTCACCAGAGTTTCTGAGATTGTGACAAAAAACAGTTGAATCAGATGGGGCGACAGCCGAGTTTGATGTTCAGCAATAATTTTCTCGATGATGCGATCGAAGTGTGGACGACCAATAACCGATCGATCGAGTCCGAATGCCTCCTCCACCTGAGTTGAAAATAATTCAACAAAGAGAGCGTGTCCTCCTTCATCGCAATAAATTCGCAGAGCATCATTGCGCTGAAGCGTGCTTAAAAAAATGGGTGCATTTCCTTGAGCCACACTGCTGCAAACAGGATTGACATGACTCAATTCCAACAAAGTTGTGAATTGTAAATGGGCAAGGAGTCGATAAGCTAGAACCGTTACCCGATGAGTTGAATCTGACGCAATGGCAGGATGATCGGCTAACGGGACGAGATCGGGAGAAAAGGGTAAACCTTCAATGTTACCTTCCCGAAGAGGTTTGTTCCGTATCCAACTTGATTCATTCCATCGGCCCAAAGGGCTTTTGTAGTTTTCCTGAAAGATAGATGCACCTAGCTTGTTCACTGTCATCATGAAAAAGTTCCTTGACATTAAGGGAAACAACGTTACAGACAATCAATGTTTACAATTCCTAATCAACTCCGTTTCATTAGTAACAAACATTTACTACTATATATGATGTGGCGTCATTGGAGCTAACTAATGCTCCAATTAAAGATATTTTGAGTGTAGCATTGCTGGAATATTTCGTCTTGTATGATTTCTAACGAAAAAGGATACTAAAAATCTAGCGATACCAATCCTAGTATCAACACAACGCCCAAATATATGGTGCTTTGTATGGGCAAACCCTCTAGTGGTTACTATCCATAGGATGCTTACCCTTAGTCCTAAAAATTTCGTTGAAAGTTCGAGATTTATTAAGTAGTCCGAACTGTACTTTTGCCCTTTGTGGCAAATTGGTACACAAAAAATATCCAAGATTGGCTCATTACATAAGTCCATTACTTAGGTATGATGGCATCCATTGCACAAATTTTTCTTATGAGTTTGATAGATACGCCCTATTTAGTTTCAATTCAAGTGGGTTTGCCTAGAAACCTAGGGACAGAAAGCGCTCTTAATCCAATGGATCGTCCTTGGTTTACTGGATTTTTTAAAGAGCCGATCGATCGCTCTGTATGGCTAGGGAAAACGAATTTAGATGGTGATGGACAAGCAGATTTACTCCATCATGGCGGATCTGAAAAAGCCGTACTTGCCTACGCGACTGAACATTATCGCGAATGGCAACGGCAATTAATGCTTCCAGAGTTAGGCTATGGAGCATTTGGAGAAAACTTCACAATTGTTGGACAAACAGAGTCGTCAGTCTGCATTGGCGATACCTATGAAATTGGTGATGCTGTAGTTCAAGTTTCCCAACCCCGTCAGCCATGCTGGAAATTGTCGCGACGATGGCGCATCAAAGATCTCGCGTTGCAGGTGCAACAAAACGGTCGGACTGGCTGGTATTTTCGGGTTTTACAAGAAGGATATGTAGCACCAAACCAAGTTATCACTTTAGTCGATCGTCCTTATCCGCAATGGACGATCGCCCGTGCTAATCAAATCATGCATCAACAGCTCAAAGATCGCGAACTGGCCGCCTCCCTAGCTATATGTCCACTGCTGGCTCCCAACTGGCAACACACCTTAGCAAATCGAGCCAATCGAGGCATCAATCCCGATTCTAAACCTCGGTTGATTGGTGAAAATGAATAGGTGAATTTAGAGGATTAAACCATATGGTAGTAATAAATATGTAGTGAATTTTAATTACTGTAATTGAATTCATAGGATATTTTTATAACTCACACAATCAATTTTTGTGACTTTAATATTTTTTTGCGCGCTCGAATGTAGATTTAGTTACACTTAGGCTATCATAAGTGACTATTACTTCCATCCTTGATATCTACCAACACTTATGGAATTCTCTACCTCCTGTATATCGACAATGTGCTGTTTGCTATACGGATTTTTGGGGCGCATATGCTTGTATTTTTCCAAGCAAACGCCATCAGCCAGTTGGTAAAGACAGTGGAAAAACTAATCACATTTAAAGATTTAATAATACTTTGCGCCAACGTGTTTCTCGTTTAGTAAGAAAGACTCTTTCATTTTCTAAAAAGTTAGAAAACCATATTAGTGATATTTGGTATTTCATCCATCATTACAACTATATTTTGAGCTAATAAAATCTAATCACTACATATTTATTACTACCAATCTCTGGTTATGACTAATAAATTATCTGTCGGAATGCTTCGCCATTAAAAAATACCAGATGCACCAGATCATTATCAAGAACTGGCTCTCCGATCGGTTCCACAATAAAGCTGATTAAACTCATATGGAGGCGCGAATTATTAATTTCCTCCGTCCAGGGAACTCTGTGCTAGATTAATTGGTCTAATGTCACGATCTAATTAGTGGCTATTTTTATGTACCAATATGCTGCATATCGATTTAGATAAAACCTCTAAACATCTTCCGTATTACCTACAAATATTGGAGCAGATTCGCAATGCGATCGCCTCTGGTACACTAACTGCTAATACACCGCTACCTCCCAGTCGTCAATTGGCGATCGAATTGGGAATTGCTCGTCGAACAGTTGTTCTAGCGTATGAAGAACTGTGTGCACAAGGGTACTGCACAGGCAAAGTAGGACATGGTACTGTCGTTACTCAAATTCCAGTCTTACAACCAGAAGACAAGATTCGCAACACACAGGGATTTCCGAAGTGGCTGTTAACTGAAGCCTCCTATACCTTTCAAGCAGACGATCGCAATACAGACAAAATCTGCTTCACACCAAGCCTTGCTCAAGTCGATCGCCTACCACTCAAGACTATGCAGCAAACATTGAATCAGATGATTCGACAAGCTATTCCTGAATTGAGTCATTACAAGAAAGATAATGGAGATTTAGAACTCATTCAGGCACTCTGTCAAAAGGTTCTACCAACGCGAGGTATTCAAGCTGAACCGAATCAAGTTTTAATTACTCATGGATCGCAGCATTCCTCTTCTCTCTTGAGTATCTTGGTTGCGCCTTATGGTGGCAGCATTAGCTATGGGACTCCAGGTTATCTAGCTATTCCTCAAAATTTCATCATGCGAGGTATGAAAGGAATTGCTTGTCCCGTAGATTCGGAAGGAGTGCGCTTAACTGAGGATGCCTATTCTGCTCGAATCCACTACGTGATGCCCGAACATCATTTTCCTCAAGGTGTAACTCTGTCGCCCAGCCGTCGATCGGCTTTGTTGCAACTGGCTGAAGCACAGGATGCCCTGATCGTTGAAGATGATTATGATAGTGAGTTTTATTACGATCGGCATCCATTACCTGCATTAAAAGCTGGAGATTTGGGAGGACGAGTCGTTTACATGGGCACTTTTTCCAAGCTATTGTTTAATAGTTTACGACTAGGGTATATTGTGGCTCATCCAGAAATTATTCGGCGCCTAGTTGATATTCGGTGGCAGTTGGATGGTGGGACGAGTTTAGTCTTGCAACGTTGGGTTGCGAAACTGTTAGAATCTGGGGCAGTGGAACGTCACCTGCGACGGATGCGAATTCATTATCGTCAGAAACGAGACTCGATCGCTACTTATTTACGAGAGTTGTTTCCAGAGTGGAGTTGGCAACTCCCTGGTGGTGGTATGCAGTTTTGGATTAAGCTTCCACCTAATCAGCCCGCAGACGAGATTGTGGATCTCGCAGCAGAACGAGGAGTGGGTTTGTGCTCAGGGGCAGCTTATTATTTACATAAGGTAAAAGAGGCAAATTACTACTTGGTGCTTGGATATGGTGCAGTTACAGAATCTGAAATTCATCAAGCGTTTCATCGACTTAAGGGTTTGAGGCACTGACGGCAAACAATGATGCGATCGCTAGAATTAGCTGGATGTCTAAGTTAGCGAGGCGACTTTTTTACTAAACGGATTGTATCCTGTCGAAGTTTAGCGACTGTAATATCAGGCGTTGCTCCAATTTCACACGTATATCGAGTGAATGTCTTGCTCGAATGCAATCATCGCCCGATTAATTGTAGGGAAACGGCACGGCACCGTGTCCTGACTGTGGGTAATATCAATTTCGATGCCACCGGATTTGATATTGCCTGTGGAAAAACCTGTGGAAAATTTACCGTGACAACGTGAACAAATTTACTCGATCGCCCAAAACAATTTTTGCAGCAAAATGCACGAATGAGCGATCGCACCAGATTTTCCACAAGTTTTCCACAGGCATTTATCAGCTACAACTCAAACACAGCAAGCAATTATTTTATTTTTCCACAGTTTCCACAAGTCGATCGCACAAAAATAATTCAATAAAAAAAGTTTTCCGCCAACAGTCAACTCTTCCTTGTTGCTTCAGTCAACTCTCAACTCTCAACTGCCAACTCTCAACTGACAACTGCCAACTCTCAACTGCCAACTGCCAACTGCCAACTGCCAACTCTCAACTGTCAACTGTCAACTGTCATCAGCTTTCTGTGATACGATTTGTTTCTATCTCAAATCCGGTTAATTAACCTTCATCTCATGAAATTGGTTTGCACCCAAAGTGACCTCAACGCCAACCTCTCGTTGGTAAGTCGGGCCGTTCCCTCCCGCCCGACACATCCCGTACTAGCCAACGTGCTCTTAGTAGCGGATGAGGAAAATCAGCGGGTTAGCTTAACAGCTTTCGATCTCAGTTTGGGTATTCGCACCAGCTTTGCAGCAGAAGTGACTGGTGGCGGTAGTTTTACCATACCCGCGAAATTGCTCAACGATATAGTTTCCAGACTCCCAAATGGAGAGATTACTTTAGAAGACGAAGCCGGAGATACCGTCGCTTGTCTCACTTGCAGCTCTGGCAGCTATCAAGTCAGAGGCATGGGCCCCGAAGAATTCCCAGAATTGCCGGCAATCGAAGCAGGAACAGTCCTGAAATTGCCACCCGAAGCCCTGATAGAAGGACTCAAAGGAACTTTATTTGCTACTAGCCCCGACGAAGCAAAACAGGTACTGGCAGGCGTGCATTTAAAGGTACTGAAAGATTGCCTAGAATTTGCAGCTACAGACGGCCACAGATTGGCAGTAGTTCAAACTGCCAACGAAAAAGCAGAAGGTGAAGAAACCGAAGAAGAATTTGAGGTGACTGTACCCGCTAAAGCATTGCGGGAAGTAGAAAGAATGCTGGTGATGCGACAGTGGACTGAACCAGTCACCCTACATTTTGAACACGGTCAAGTAGTGTTTGAATGGGCCGAGCAGCGCCTGACAACCCGCACCTTGGAAGGGCAATATCCCGCCTACCGACAGTTGATTCCGCCCTCTTTTGAGCGGCAAATTACTCTTGAGAGGCGATCGCTCTTAGCAGCAGTTGAAAGAATTGCAGTGTTTGCCGACCAAAAAAATAATATCCTCAAATGTAGCATCGACGAGGAAAATCAGGAAATCACTTTGTCAGTAGACGCCAAAGATGTCGGCTGCGGCAAAGAGTCAATGCCGGCACAGATTTCGGGAGAAAGCATAGATATTGCTTTCAACGTAAAATACTTAGTTGACATTTTGAAAACGGCTCAATCTCCCGAAATTCAACTTCAATTAAATGGTGCTCTTGCCCCTGTAATTTTTCAGCCTTTGGGCGGAGTCAATGCCACATTCTTAGTAATGCCCGTTCAGCTTAGAGCTTAATTGCTCCAAAAAGGTACGTTGTTGCGCTTCAGCGCTCTTATGTATATATAACTGACCAAGCGCAATAACATACCTTATTTAAATTAAGGGCAACAAGATCTCAAATTCCGTACCAGTACCGGGCGTTGAATGCAAATTCAACTTACCTTTATGCTTCTCCGTAACAATTTGATGAGTAATCGCCAACCCCAAACCAGTACCTTTCCCCGCTGGTTTAGTCGTGAAAAACGTCTCAAAAATCCGCCGCTGAATTTCTGGCGCAATTCCCGGCCCGTTATCGGCAATTCTGATGGCTATCCAAGCATTATTGGGATTTTTTCCCGCTGCTTCTGGGCTGAAGTCTCCATTTGGGCTGGCGGACGATAGCAATTTTGCATTTTGTCGTAGCTTGCGGGGCCCGACGCCATCGCCCAAAACATAATTTTGGATTAATTCTGAACTTACGCAGTCTCCGTCAGCACTGTTTATTACCTCAGTTTGAATAGTAATCGCAGGCACAAAACCTTTTGTTCCTTTTAGATCTTCCAAGGCGTCCATCGCATTGCTGACAATATTCATAAATACCTGGCTCAACTGACCAGAATAACACTTCACCAAAGGTAAATTTCCATAGGTTTTAACTACCTTAAAACCGTATTTGAGACGGTTTTTCATAATTAGTAGCGTACTGTCAATACACTCGTGGATATTAGATTCTTTCAAGTGGGTTTCGTCCATGTGAGAGAAGGTGTGCAGGCTGGTGACAAGTTCCGTCAGTCTCTCGGATGAAACCTTCATACTTTTGAGTATTTCCGCCCAATCTTCTTGTAAAAAATCAAATTCTATGTCTTCTTTGAGTTCGTCAATTTGTGCGCTAGGGCCGACAATTTGTTCGTAAGCAGTCAGCAATTGCAAGATGTCTTTTGAGTAGTTTGATAAAAAACCGAGATTTCCGCTGATGCAGGTGACGGGGTTTCTAATTTCGTGGGCAACTCCAGCAACCATCTGCCCCAAACTGGCTAGTTTTTCGGTTTGAATTAGTTGAGATTGAGTTTGCTGTCTCAGTAATTTTGTTGCTAGTTCGTGAATATTGGATTGGGCTACTAGCAGTTCGTGTACGTCTACCAAACTATAATTTTGAGGCGACACTTGAACGACAATTGGTTCATAAAGCAGTTCTTTCGATCGCAGCAGCGACTTCCGGGCTGCATCCACGATTAAAGTATTGCTGGGGAAAATTAAAGTCTCAGTTTGGGCAAAGCGGTACAAAGCCCTCACAGGTCGCTTTAAAAATAATTCTCGCCCAAAAGGACGGCTGAGAAATTCTAAAAATCTCCGCCGGGAAATCATCCCCGCAAATTCACCTCGATCGGTTAAAATGACTCCCGGTAATAGCGGATTAGCTTCTAACATCTGGGAAATTTTTATTCCCAAATCCGTAGCTTCTACGTTAAAAGCGTAAAGCGACAATTCCACGAGAGTAGAGTCTAAAGAAAGTTCTCCTAAGTCAGCCTGGGAGAGGGGTGGGGCTGGTCTTTCTATGCACGAGGTATTTAACATAAATTCATCAGTACGCTTTTTTGGGGTTCTATTTGCCAACAGATATTTAGCCAGCAAAGCTCAGTCGATGAGTAGCTGAGTGCTTTCGCCGACATTCTTCTGGTAAACGGAATTTTCAATTACATAAAAAACTTAGGGTGGCAAATGAGATTTTACCACTTTAAGTATTAGGCAAGTTCGAGTATGACCGAGATAGATGCGCCCTGGCAATTATGCCTGACTTTATTTTATATTGACTTTAGGAATATTGACGCTTGGTCGGAGTATTTAACTATTAATTAACCTTGGGTTGAAATCTTAACCTGTTGTTAACAGTAACCCGCTCTAGCAATCCTCGCATCATTTAAAGCTCCCGGTTGCCCGCATAGATAGGGCGTAGGCACGGGGTACCACCCCTACAAATCTTTATGAATCATTTAGGGATTGCGATATTAGCGCTCGCTGAATAAAAGTAGAAAGCTTGCCAGATAAAGGGTTAAAGCTTTCTAGGCTCTACAGGAGTTCAAGTTATAGAATTATACAGGCTCAAAACCCTTGCACTTTCATTCTTAGTTTCTGGATAAATTTGGGAATGCAAGAAATAAACCTACTATTTTTTAAGCTGTGTAGCCTCGTTTTTCCACTACGTACACTTTTTAAGCAAGCCCTATATTACTAGACTTCTTGCAAAAGTCGGGAACAGGGAACAGGGAACAGGGAACAGGGAACAGTGAACAAGAATTGATGCAAACAACACCGCAAAAATATTTTGGCAATCTTGTCTACTGAAAATCATAATTAATTAACGATAGAGGAAAACTATAATTGTGCGATCGCCCGACAAGGCACCGCACTCATTCAGTTGACAGTTGACAGTTGACAGTTGACAGTTGACAGTTGACAGTTGACAGATAACATTGACGATCGTAGCAAAAAGTTTCAACTGAATCTTAACTTAGGGCTGTGAAGCAGGTATGATCGACAGGGGATCTGCCGAAGACGTGCAACTAGATACAAATTTACCAGTAAGTGATTGATGCAACCAGCCCTCACGAATCAGTTAAACAATGCTTTTACCCTTTTTCTCAGCTTATTAGTAGAAGCAATACCTTTTCTGCTGCTGGGAGTTTTATTCTCAGGTTTGCTGCTGGGTTTTGTAGACGAACGCAAACTCGTATCCCGCATCCCGCGAAACCCGCTGCTGGCGGCTTTGATGGGTAGTTCGATCGGCTTTTTGTTTCCTGTGTGCGAGTGCGGTAACGTCCCCGTAGCCCGCAGGTTGCTAATGCAGGGAGTCCCCGCACCAGCCGCGATCGGCTTTTTACTCGCGGCGCCTACCATCAATCCCGTGGTAATTTGGGCGACTTGGACGGCTTTTCGCGATCAGCCCGAAATAGTAGTTTTGCGGGTAGTCTTTTCTCTGTTGATAGCCACAATTATCGGCTGGGTGTTCAGCGTCCAAACAGACTTGCGGCCTCTGTTACACCCTTCTGTAGCCCGGGCGATTCCTCTGCCAAAACCAGAGTTGTCCGAAACAAAACTCGCCCCAGCCGACACTCCGCTACTGTTGCAGTCGGGAACTTTTATGCTAGGTCAGGGCGGTGCAGTGCCGATCGAATCTTTGCTACAAGACCAGCGACAGCCCTTAAAAACAGGCAAAACAGAAAAAACCTCGAAACGTTCCTCCATGTTCCACCCCGTTTCTAAAGAGCGTCTGCGCCTGCTTTTAGATACTATGGTACAGGAGTTGCGGGAATTGGGAGGAGTGTTGGTTGTCGGAAGTGCGATCGCGGCCATCATTCAAGTTGGCGCACCCCGCGAACTAATTCTCAACCTCGGCCAAGGCCCCGTTTCCTCGATTCTGGCCATGCTGTTATTAGCCGCAGTCGTATCGATTTGTTCTACGGTAGATGCTTTTTTTGCCCTTTCTTTTGCTTCCACATTTACCAGCGGTTCGCTGTTAGCATTTCTCGTTTTCGGCCCGATGATTGACCTCAAAGGCATCGGTTTAATGCTGTCTATTTTTAAAAGTCGCTCTGTAATTTACTTAATGGTTTTGGCCGCTCAGTTAACCTTTTTAATGACCCTCGCTGTCAATTTGTATCTAGGTTAATAAATTAGCCAGGACGCCTAACAATAGATTCCCAATTCCCAAATTCTCCTGACTAATAACGTTCGATCGCGCGGACAGCACTACTAACAACTGACAACTGACAACTAACCACTAAGAGGGCGGGCACGGGGGCACCGCCCCTACCAACTAACAACTAGCAACTAGCAACTGACCAATGCCCAATCCCTCCGCTTCGCTCCGCCCAATGCCCCATCCCTCCGCTTCGCTTCGCCCAATGCCCCATGCCCAATGCCCAATGCCCCATGCCCAATGCCCCATGCCCCATGCCCAATGCCCAATGCCCAATGCCCAATGCCCAATGCCCCATGCCCCATGCCCCATCCCTCCGCTTCGCTTCGCCCAATGCCCAATGCCCAATGCCCAATGCCCCATGACCAATGACTAAAAATGAATTTAAAGAAAATTAGCCCGTGGCTGGACGCCCTAGCTATCTTAGCGTGGGGAATATTGCTCCTCAAATATTGGATCACCGGGAAATTAAGCATTCTGATTCACCCGAATTACTTTGGATTGACTCTAGCAGCCGGAATCAGCTTAATGATTATTGGCGGTTTAAAAACTTGGGAAATCATCAAAGTCGATCGCGCCAACAAGCAATCCCGGACATCCTCAACCAAAAAATCTGCCAGAAGTACAGAAGTTGAACACATTACTTTATTTCCCCCCAGTATCGGCAGCACCTTAATGTTGAGCGTCGCATTGATCGGTTTAGCGGTAACGCCACGCACATTTACTAGCCAGACAGCACTCGAACGAGGCCTCACCGAATCCGTGCCCATCACCAGACTGCAACCCCAAGAATTTCGCAATACTACAAAACCCGAAAGGCGATCGCTCATCGAATGGGTGCGGCTGTTAAATTTCAATCCCGAACCCGATACATATAGAGGTCAAAAAGTCAAGGTTCAAGGATTTGTGATTCACCCGCCCAACGTAGCAGAACAATATATGTGGATCGGGCGTTTTATCATTACCTGCTGCGCGGCGGACGCCTATCCGATCGGGTTGCCGGTCAAATTAGCGATCGGTCAAAGTCGCACCGCCTTCGCCCCAGACAGTTGGCTAGAAATAGAAGGAGAGACGATCGTAGAAGAACTACAAGGCAAGCGCAAATTAATTATTCAAGCATCCTCCCTCCGACCTATTCCCGAGCCTAAAAACCCTTATGATTATTAGACAGCCAGCAAGTTGGAGATTAAATTTTACCTTGGCGATCGCGAGATGGGCATCCCGCCAATCAGCCAGTGTAATCTCGCGACTTGAAATCTGTAGTATTTGAGATTGTGGGATGGGCCAAAAGAGCCCCTCCTCCGTAGGGCAATTAACACAAGGTAAAGTCAGCTATAAAAGTAGCAGCAGCATCCTGTATGAGTTGCCAACAGGAAATTCAGCAACTAGACTCGTAATTAGAAAATAAGTTCTCCCTATATGTCATCTGAAAAAAAATTAGCGATTAAAGGTGCTTTCTGGACGATCGCCAGCTATGGAAGCAGTCAAATTATCCGATTCGGCAGCAACCTAATCCTGACGCGCCTGCTGTTGCCAGAACTATTTGGTCTAATGGGTCTAGCCTACGTTTTTATAGCAGGTGTCCACCTATTTACAGACATAGGTCTTGGCCCAAGTATCATCCAAAACAAGCGTGGAGAAGAGCCAGAATTTCTCAACACCGCTTGGACAATGCAAGTTATTCGCAGTGTTTTTATTTGGTTTTGTTTAATTTTAATCACCTGGCCAATCGCTACTTTTTATCGAGAACCCCGTCTCCTGTGGTTGATTCCGATCATAAGTATAAGTACTCTCATAGGAGGATTTAAATCTACTTCCGTATCCATTCTCGAACGCAAAATGACAGTTAAGAACGTAGTAATATTTGAATTGACCATACAGGTCATTTCTACTACAGTCATGATTGTTTGGGCATGGTTCGATCGCAGTATCTGGGCTATCCTCGCAGGGGGTTTGACAAGCTCTATAGTGGAATTAGTATGGAGCCATTTTTTGATTCGCGGTCATTCAAACCGCTTTGCTTGGGATCGAGAGGCAGTTAAAGAAATATTTTCGTATGGAAAATGGATATTTTTGTCTACAATTTTATATTTTCTGTGTTCTCAAGCCGATCGCCTAGTTCTCGGAAAAATATTTGATTTAACAATGTTGGGCATTTACGGCATTGCTTTTACCCTCGGCGATATGCCCCGTCAAGTAATGATCGCCCTCGCAGGTAGGGTAATTTTTCCCTCGATTTCGATGCTAGCAGACTTACCTCGCCAGGAATTGCGCGCCAAAATCCTCAAAAACCGCAACTTGATTCTGATCCCTTTAGCCCTAGGCTTAGCAATTTTTGTCAGCTTTGGAGATCAGATAATTTTAACACTGTACAGGAAAGAGTATATGGCAGCATCTTGGATGATGCCAATCTTGGCTTTAGGTATTTGGCACACGACTATCCACAATTTGATGGGTTCTTGTTTGTTAGCTATCGGAAAATCTCAGTACGCAGCTATGGGCAATCTGGCAACTTTCTTGAGTATCGCTATCGGCATCCCAGTAGGATATCATTTTATGGGTAATTTAGGTGCTGTGATTGCTGTAGCTGTCGGTGACATTCCTACTTATTTAGTAGTTACCTACGGTCTAAACAAAGAACGGCTAAGTTGTTTTTGGGAGGATATGAAATTGACAGCACTGTTTTTAGGGACACTAGCAATCATACTTTTTGTGAGAAAGTCTCTGGGTGGCGGACTACCGATAGATCGCATTTCACCTGAAGATATAAGACGGACTCATGACATATTTGTCAGTACAGTTCAAAGCGCAATATTCTGACCTCTAAAATATGTCTGTATTTCCAATAAAATCCTGAGAAGCAATTCGTTGGATATCATAACCCAAGTGTATTGATATTTAAGTCACTTCTCAGGAGGTAAGTTTAATTGAGTTAGGGACGCACGACAAATTTCAAAAACCAGTTTTTTGACCAAAAAAGAGGTAGCAGCCATTTATATTGCTAAAAAAATAGGTTTCTAAGAGTCGGGAGTGCGTCCTGGACTGTAAAATTTAATAGGGAAAAATTGGCAGTTAATTTTCAGCAGGAAGAGGAGAGAAAGATTTGTGAGTATTTTTAACAAAAAAATTAATCCTTCAACCTTCGCTATTGGGCAATTCAAACAGCCGATCGACCGCACGGCGATTTTCCTCATCCTACTGCTGAGCGTCTTAATGGGACTGCTGCTACTGAGTGGCGATCGCACAGCGCCCAGAGTGCGAGACTTCACTTGGGAGAACAAACAAATCGGCGCCGCAGATACCGGCTTTATTCTCAACTTCTTTCGGCCGATGAACCACTCCACCGTCGAGGAAAACTTAAAGCTAGAACCGCCCCTCCCAGGTAAATTCAGTTGGGCCGGCAGGCGCATGGCCTACACCCTCAAAGATCCAGCACCCTACGGCGTTACCTACACCTTAAAACTCGCGGGCGCCACCGACAAGTATTTTGGAGAAAACAACCAATACAAAGGAACGCAAATTCAACCGTTTAGCAGTTCCTTCCGCAGCCGCGATCGAGCTTTTGTTTACATCGGCGTTGAAGGCGAAACAGAAAGCAGATTAATGCTAGTCAATCTCACCAGCAGCGACTCGAAACCGATACCGCTGACTCCCAAAGATTTAGTTGTCACCGATTTTAAACCGTATCCCGACAGCGATCGCATTTTATTCTCCGCCACAGATCGATCGATCGCCCGTACAGGCGGCACCCTAAATCAAGAACTATTTACAGTCACCACCGGCCTCAATCCCCAATCCCCCGGAGAAGATCCCCAACCAGCACAACCAGCAGGTAGAATCGACAAACTCTTAGACTCCAAAGACTACCAAAACCTCAAATTCGACCTCTCAGCCGACGGAAAAATCATCATTATCCAGCGCGTCAACCGCCGCAATCCCGGCGATTTCAGTCCTTGGATTTTGGAAGAAAAAGTGGCGCCCAAACCCTTGGAGAACCAACAAGGCGGAGATTTTATGATTCGCCCCGACAGCAAATCGATGGTAATATCTCAAAAACAAGGATTGGCGATCGTCCCCCTCAAACCAGAAGCAGATCCAGTAGAATTTTTGCCAAAATACGAACAAGTATTGGGGATGGCCCGCGACAACTCCGCCGCCGCCTACGTTAAATACAACAGCGACTACACTCGATCGCTCTTTATTTTAGACAACCAAGGCGCAGAACAAGAAATACTGCGGATTCCCGGTAGCATCATCGCCGTTTATTTCGATCCGCGCAAAGACAAAGACAACCAATTCCAGCGTCTCTACTGCTTGCTAGCCGAACGCCTCAAAACCGCAAGCTACAAAGAACAGCCTTTCATCGCCGCCATCGACCTCAAAAAAGAGGGCACTCGTTTGGTAGGAACCATCAAACCGCTGCTAGTTTTGCCCAACCAATTAGATACCCAAATCAGTTTATCTCCCGACGGGCTGGCATTAATTTTCGACCAATCAGTCACAACAGCAAAACCCACAGCAGCAGACACTCCCCGCAACGATAGCGGACAGTCGATCGCCACCAGCCGCCTCTGGCTGCTACCCTTATTAGAAATACCCGCAGACAATTCTCCCGCCAAAATACAGCCAGAAGAACTGCCCTTTGCCGGCTATCACCCCCGCTGGCTTCCGTAAATCAATTTTAGATCTTAGATTTACAATAGTTCGGACAGCACGCACTAATTCTCAGAAACCTCGTTGCTGCGTAGATTTTTCCTTGCCAAACCTCTTATTGTCCTAGAAACCTGGTTTTTGAGCGTCAGTCATAATATTTTAAATCCACAAGCGTCAGTCCTAAGATGGTGGATTTTATATTTTAGATTGAGCCATACTAAATCGATCGCAAAAACTTAGAAACCCAATCCCTAGCCTGCCATCTCAAATCTCAAACCTCAAAGCTAAAATCTAAAATTACCATGACTCCCGAAGAAATTAGTAATACCCTTAAAGACTTATTTGGCGAAAATGTTGAGACGCCTGCTGCCACTTCTTGGCAAGTCCAAACCCCTAAATTTCGCCTCTTAGTCCTGCTTTCAGAAGACGGAACTTGGTTGCGGACTTTGCTACCCATCGCCGATGCCCAAGAAGCTCAACCGTTTTTCGAGAAACTGCTAGAAGCTAACTTTGACACCACCCTCGAAACTCGCTACGCCATACATCAAAACGTTTTGTGGGGAGTGTTTCAGCACAGTTGCGCTACACTTGCCACCGCCGATTTCTCAGCCGCCATCACCAGACTGCTAGCTTTGCAAGAACAAGGTTTGTCCGACTTTTTCGGCGGTTTAATCGAAAGCCGCATCCGTCAAATCATCAAAGCAGCCAAGATGCAGGGACAATCCATAGAAACGACCCTTCAAACTTTAGATCGTTTTTACGCAGAGGGATTGATGGGCGAAATGGAACTCGGGCGAGAGTCTCGCGAACAGACTCTCGCCACTTGGCGCTATCAGCTAGAACGCCTCTGGCCCGAGGTGGAACCCTGAGAGGATTTGAGATTTGAGATTTGAGATTTGAGATTTGAGATTGCAGATTGCAGATTGTAAATTGCAAAAAACAGAGCCTTGTAAGACGGCAGTCGGAGTTGGGAAGTTCCCTAAAGTTCCATTTATTTAGAGTGGTAGGGCAGCAACGCCCGACGGTTAGGACTTTCTTAATTCCTGAAACCCTTGCATTCGATTGCTTCTTGCTTCTTGCTTCTTCCGATTTTTGCCTCCGCCCGAGTCTTGACCCTTAAGGCGCGGATTGGACGATCGCCATCCGCCCCCTATATCCCTCGATCCATCCCCGTATATTCACCAATTGCCCGCTATCGCTGTTCTCCAATTCCCTACCATCACCCAAAAATGGTATAACGCATAACCAAAGTGCCTTAATGATTTTTTAAGATTTCCGAAAACAGGCGATCGCATGGTATATCATGGTAAAAAGTTAATAACAAAGCTCCGTAAGTTCCACAAAAGCTTCGATCGTTTAACATTGATTCAGAAACCAAATCTTTATAGCAATCCTAAATGATTCAGATAAATTTGTAGGGGTAGTGGATGGTGCGTGCCTACCCCCTATCTATCGGGCAACCGGGATCTTAAAGATCCCCTACAAAAATTATGCAAATGATTTAGGATTGCTATACCAGACAATGCCAGGGCGATCGAGTTTTCCCATCCGGTGCTGCTGTAATTTTTTAAATTAATAATTACCCACCACCAATTACCAGTTACCAATAAATAGCAACTAAAGTTATCCATCATACAAAATTTAACAGGAGTTTCATCTATGTTGGCTGTGCATCAGATTAGCTCGGAGTTATCAGTGTTACACATACCTGCAATTTGTACTTGGAACATCTCCTTAGAATCAACTCTCCTGGACTTGCCTCTCTACAACTGCCAAATAGAATTAACTCAACAGGCAAAAGAAGTAGCCCAGGCTTTTGAAGAAAATTCCATGCTTCCAGGCGTCATGTTGACAAATATGGGTACTTTTGTCGGCATCATATCCAGGCGTCAATTTTTTGAAAAAGTTAACCGTCGCTACGGGTTAGAAATGTTTTTCAAGCGACCGATAGAGGTATTGTACAGATTTTCTAGGCAAGAGCTACTGGTGCTTCCTAGCAGTAAATTAATAGTAGAAGCCGCCCAGGAATCGCTTTACAGACCAGCAGAATTAGTTTACGAACCTGTAGTAGTCGAGGTTGCACCCCATACCTACAGACTGTTAGACGTACACCAATTAATGGTTGCTCAATCAATAATTCATCAATTGACAAATAAATTGCTCCACGAACAAACCCAAGCCAAACTTATCCAAACCGAAAAGATGGCGAGTCTGGGGAGGATTGTAGCAGGTGTAGCCCACGAAATTAGAAATCCGCTGAACTGTATTTGGGGAAATTTGACTTTTCTGCTGTCCTATTTTGAAAATTTGCTTCAGCTAATGTCGGTTTATGAAGCAGAATATCCGGAACCGTGTCCCCGAATTGATGCCCTCAAAGAAGAAATAGAATTTGATTTTTTACAAGAAGATTTGCCAGTCACCTTAGAAGGCACGAAGTGGGGAGCCTCACAATTACTAAAAATAGTCAACGGTTTGCACCACTTCTCTCACATGGATGAGACAAAGCCCGTGGATATAGACATTCACGAATGCGTGGAGATTACAATGTTAATCCTGAAAAACCGCTTTAAAAATGGCATAGAAGTGGTAAGAAAATACGGCGAACTGCCGCTAGTTAACGGTTACTCGGGTCAATTGAGTCAGGTATTGTTGAATTTGTTAGTTAACGCTCTAGACGCCCTGACAGAGTATGCAGCCGATCGCGAACTAGATACAGAGTGCGCGGACAACTGGCAGCCCCAAATCCAAATTACGACTAAAGTGGTAGAAACCGCAGAGGGCAAGTGGGCCGCCATTGCGATCGCCGATAACGGGCCCGGCGTTACCCCAGAAAATCAGCAGCACATATTTGACACATTTTTTACCACTAAACCAGCAGGCAAAGGCAGCGGTATGGGCCTGGCAATCAGCCATCAAATCATCACAGAAAAGCATGGCGGCAAACTAAAATTGCGATCGCAGCCCGGCCAGCACACCGAATTTGAAATACTCCTGCCGATCGTTGGCAAAACATGATTAACTCAAGAACAGCCTTCAGGTTCGGCCATCCAAGTTAAGCGCGATCGGCTAGCCTAGTAGTTAACGCTCTTTTGTCACTCCAGAAAAATAAAAATTGCAGCCAACTGATGAAACTTATACTCAATGGGCAATCTGGCGATCGCAAACTGATAGGAACCCATACCTCAAGCTCAAAAGGGGAAAGTCTCTCGGTGTAAAAGTTCCAGGTTTTTATATGACGAGAGTGACGAAAGAGCGTTAAGCGATCGTTTTACTTTCCCTGCCTGTTTCGGCAACTAAAAGTTCCAGTGGCAAATACATTCAGTCCCAAACTCCTTGGCCCTTCACTCTCCGAAGGCAGCCATCAAGATCTTTCCCTAGAGTCTACCCTGCAAGATTTGCCCCTGTATCAATTTCAGGTTAAATCGAGCTGCTTAGCCGTAGTAGTTGCCGAAATCTTTGAACAGAATCGCCCAATCCCGGGAGCAGTATTAATAGAAGCAGGAAAATTGGTCGGGATGATATCCCGCAGACAACTGCTGGAATATTTGCTCAAACCCCAAGGCCCCGAGCTATTTTTGCACTTACCGCTGAAGGTTATCTACAGTTACGCTCGCGTCGAAATATTATTGCTCCCAGAGAATACAACGATTTTGGCAGCCGCTCAACAAGCTCTGCGTCGATCGCCCGAATTGCAGTCAGAACCAATCGTAGTCCAAATCGACTCCCAATCTTACCGGCTCTTAGATCCTCACCAAAGAACTGGGTCTGAAGCCCCGTCCTTCGCTTGACGGCTTTAATTCTCTAAACTTTGGTGATTCTATTAGGAAGGTGTGGTACGATAGAGTAAATCAAATAGCAAGGAATAATGAAAGCAAGGTATCAGTACAGAATATATCCAGCCAACCAACAACGACAGAGCTTGGCTCAATTGTTTGGTTGTGTTCGAGTAGCCTGGAACGATGCTCTTGCACTTTGCAAGCAATCAGAGAGAAAGCCTAAATCTTCCGAACTCCAGAAAATAGTGATTACTCAAGCCAAGCAAGCTGAAGAAAGAGCTTGGTTGAGTGAAGTCTCGGTAGTTCCTTTACAGCAATCTGTAGCGGATTTGGAGACAGCTTTTAAGAACTTTTTCGACTCCTGTAAAGGGAAAAGAAAGGGGCGTAAAGTTGGGTATCCTAAATTCAAAAAGAGGACTAATAGTCAGTCTGCAAGATTTGCTCTTCGTGGTTTCTCTATAAAGGAGAACGGTGGTGTCTATTTAGCCAAAATTGGAATTGTCAAGCCAGTTTGGTCGCAAGAGTTGCCATCAAGCCCTAGCTCCGTTACGGTAATCAAGGACTGTGCTAATCGGTACTTTCTGAGTTTTGTAGTAGAGATTCAGCCAATTCAAACCGAGGCCTTGTATCCAAGTATCGGGATTGATTTAGGAATTAAAACCTTTGGAGTAATGAGCAATGGGGAGAAAGCTGAAAGTCCTAGCTATAAAAAGTTAGACCGCAAAGTCCGCAAACTGCAACGCAAGTTAGCTCGTCAGACAAAGGATTCAAAAAGAAGAAATGTAACTCGAATCAGAATTGCTAAATTTCATAATAGAATTGCCGACACCCGTAAAGACTTCCTGCACAAACTATCAACCAAAATAGTCAACGAAAACCAAGTGATTATTTTGGAAGATTTAAATGTGTCGGAAATGGTAAAGAATCGGAAGCTTTCAAGGGCAATTAGTCAACAAGGATGGAGAGAATTTAGGACTCTCTGTGAAGCCAAGTCGAAGAAGTTTGGCAGAGAATTTAAAGTAATTAGTAGATGGGAACCTACTAGCCAAGTTTGCTCAGACTGTGGTTTTAAATGGGGCAAAATCGATTTGTCTATTCGTTCAGTGCTTTGTCTAAGTTGTGGAACTGAACAAGACAGAGAGTGCGATTCGTTCTGGAGAAACCCAGCAATGGGGGGATTCCAGGCATCTGTAGGGTAACTAATCAGGTTGAGTTCGCACTTAAATCCCTTACAGATGACAACTTAATATCCATGTGGGTGAGA
>NZ_JAHRFA010000120.1:0-16346 GCF_020883045.1 Microcoleus sp. CAWBG58
GCGATGGTGATTTTAGGTTTGAGTTTCATACAGGTAAACCCTAATTAAATATTTTGTAGTTACTCAACAATTCTTCTCCAATATACCATATTCTGTTAATATAAAGTTTAGATGCGTTCGCCCTGCTTGAAGTCCCATGTATTAACTTTTATTACAAAAACTCCGATTTTGCGTAAAAATCCCCCGCAAAATCCCAATACACAATAGAAGACTTTCACCTTCGGAGCAAATTCACCCCCCAAAAACCGATGACAGCCACAACTATACCGATCGCCCCCAGCGCCCCTTACAGCTACCGTCTAGCCACCGCAGCAGACGCAAAGGCGATCGCCCCCCTCTGGCAAGCATTCGCCACTGAACGCGAAGCGATCGACCCCTCAATGCTGGTCAAACCTAACTTTGATTTTGAAAAATACGTCACCAACCAAATCGAAAAGCCCCTTTCTTTCTGTTGGTTATCAGAACACAGTGACAGCATTATCGGCTGTTTATTTATCTACTATTACGACGAAGCACCGCCCGCAAATCTCCCCGAATATTTGATTCAGCAACACCAGATTGAAAATCCCTTTCAATCCCGCCGCGTCGGTTCCGTTTTGGGAATGTACGTTCAGCCAGAACATCGGAAATCCGAAGCAATTCTAATGCTAGCCAAAAGTGCGATCGACCATGCCAAAACCATGAAAGTTAGCGATATAGATTTATTAATTGCTGCCGACCAAACGGGCATTCAAGCTATGTTGCAGCGGGCTGGATTTACCAAAGCCGCCGTGCAATATACTCGCCATCATGACATTCCCACTGATGCTGAATTACCGAGTTTGCACCCGCCCCATCCCGAATTACCCGATGTCGAATTGCCTGCACCGAGAGCAATTGCGCTGCGCCACCCGCAAACTAACGAACTCCTGCGCGATTCCCAAGGAGAACCTGTTTTCTTGATGCCCTTAGTTGATGATAATGGTGAATTGCTGAAGTCATCTAGCGGTCAACCTATTTATCCGGAATTGTTGCTCGATCCGGCTACTAATTCTTGGGTGATTGATGCGAAGGATAAATTAGTTACTTGCCCGATCGTCCGCAATGAAAACGGACAAATTGCCGAAAATCAAAACATGGTTTTATTTTATCCTCCTGCTTACGATATCGCTAACGGCAAACCTTGTTTGATGCGAGACGATGCCGGCAATTATGTATTTCAGGATATCGAACGGGACACACAGGGAAGAATAGTGAAAACTCCTGACGGATTTCCCGTGTTTAAACAACCGAAAATTTTCGCAAATTCACGCTAACAACCATTGCACCCAACTGCTAGGGACGATTCGATCTGACATCTTGCAGCATTCTCAATAACCAAACCAGAAGCCCGATTTCTGACGAAAAATGTCGGTTTTTATGTAAAGTTTTTGCTAGAAACTCGGTTTCTGCCACAGGTGCAAGATCTCAGTTCGATCGAACTTACCTGTGAGTTCGATCGAGCAAGTTCCTAATATTGCAAAAATCTACTGTTCGTGTCAAAATATCAGAAAATAAGTCTGTCTTGTGAAAATAATTAGATCGAAATTACCGGAAAAAATCTACTATGCCAAATAGCATTAATTTCTCACCAGCCACTAACTTTAAAACACAATTCAGTCCTCGATCGATCGCTGTTGCCGACTTTGACAGCGACTCAAAACTAGACTTAGCTATATCAGCAAACCAAGCTAGCAATAACGTCTCGATTCTCTTAGGAAATGGCGCGGGAATCTTTACCGAATCCCCTACCTCTCCCTTGTCAGCAGGAGGCAGTCCTTTTTCCATTGCTGTTGGCAACTTTAACTCAGATACTTTGCCAGATTTAGCCGTAGCAAATTACTTATCTCCAGGGGCATCAGCATCAGTTTTATTAGCAACAGGTGCGGGTAACTTTAACTCTGTTATTACACTACCTACTCCTTCAGCAAGCAGATCGCATTCGATCGCAACCGGAGATTTTAACAATGATGGCAAACAGGATTTAGCTGTTGCTAATTTATGGTCAAATGACGTTTCAATTTTATTGGGTAATGGTGCCGGAAAATTCAGCCCAAACACAACTGTTCGAGTATCAGAGGTATCGCTATTTGGTTATTCTGGTGTTGCTACTGCTGTTGCAGTGGCAGATTTTAATGGCGATTCTCGGCTTGACTTGGCTGTGACAAATAATAGCCCGATCGGTCAAGTTTCCATTTTCTTGGGAAATGGGAATGGCAACTTTACAAAAGCTAATAATTATAGTACCGGCTTGTTGGCGTATTTTGTTACTACAGCAGATTTGAATCGAGACAATAAACCAGATTTAGTCGTAGCAGATTCAGGTATCCCTCCACTTGGTTTATCAGGTAATGTTTTCGTTTTGCTAGGAAACGGTACGGGCGGTTTTAGTCCGCCTCTCAAATTAGATGCGGGTAGAAATCCTCTTTCTGTTGCTGTAGCGGATTTTAATGCTGATTCCTATCTCGACATAGCCGTAGCAGACCACAATACTAATGATGCAACAAATCCCAGCAGTGTTTCAATTTTATTGGGCGATGGTACGGGCGGATTTAACACTATTCCAACTAAATTTAATGTTGGGATAAATCCTATTTCCGTCGCCGCCAGAGATTTTAATGGAGATGGCTTTCCAGACTTAGCTGCGGCTAACAATACATCTAATAATGTTTCTATTTTACTCAATCAACCGAGCATTCTTGAATTTACCTCTGCAAGTTACAGCAATCCTGAAGGAAATACCAGTAATGTCAAAACTGCTGTTGCTACAGTCAAACGCACTGGCGGAAGTATCGGGAAAGTTGCTGTGTCTGTAGGTTTATCAAATAATGTTGGCAGTGCTGAATCAGGTACAGATTATCTGAATGTTTTTCCAATTACTGTTACTTTTAATGATGGCGATACTGTGGACAAACTTGTAGAAATTCCAATCGTAGGCAATACTGTTAACGAGCCTGATGAAACCTTAAATCTTCAGTTAAGTTCGGCAAGCGGTTATGCTCAATTGGGAACTACAACTGCTGCTACTTATACGATCATCAATGACGATCTTAACAACAGTACAGTTCCAAGTATTTTAGAATTTACATCAGCAACTTACAGCAATCCTGAAGGCAATAGTGGTGAGGTAAAAACTGTTGTTGCTAAGGTGAAGCGCGCGGGAGGAAGTAGCGGGAAAGTTACGGCATCTGTGGATTTAGCGAATAATCTCGGTAGCGCTCGATCGGACGCGGATTATTTGAATGTTTTTCCAATTACTGTTACTTTTGATGGTGGAGATACTGCGGATAAAGTTGTAGAAATTCCGATCGTGGGCGATAAGGTTGTGGAGAATGATGAAACTTTAAATCTTAAATTGACCGATCCGATTGGAAATGCCAAATTGGGAACAACAACTGCTGCTATTTATACCATTACCAACGATGATGATAACAGTACAGTTCCAAGTATTTTAGAATTTACATTGGCAAATTACAGCAATCCTGAAGGCAATAGTGGAGAAGTCAAAACAGTTGTTGCTAAGGTGAAGCGCGCGGGAGGAAGTAGCGGGAAAGTTACGGCATCTGTGGATTTAGCGAATAATCTCGGTAGCGCTCGATCGGACGTAGATTATCTGAATGTTTTTCCAATTACTGTTACTTTTGAAAGTGGCGATACTGCGGACAAACTTGTAGAAATTCCGATTGTTGGCGATACGGTTGTAGAGAATAATGAAACTTTGAATCTTAAATTGAGCGATGCGAGTGGAAATGCCAAATTGGGAACAACAACTGCTGCTATTTATACCATTACCAATGATGATGATAATGGTACAGTTCCAAGTATTTTAGAATTTACATCAGCAACTTACAGCAATCCTGAAGGCAATAGTGGAGAAGTCAAAACTGTTGTTGCTAAGGTGAAGCGCGCGGGAGGAAGTAGCGGGAAAGTTACAGCGTCTGTGGATTTAGTGAATAATCTTGGCAGTGCTCGATCGGGCACGGATTATCTGAATGTTTTTCCAATTACTGTTACTTTTGATGGTGGCGATACGGCGGACAAAGTTGTAGAAATTCCCATTGTCGGCGATAGAGTTGTGGAAAATGATGAAACTTTAAATCTTAAATTGAGCGATGCGAGTGGAAATGCCAAATTGGGCACGATAACTGATGCTATTTATACAATTATTAATGACGATCTAGTGCCGATACCAACTCCGAATCCGAATCTAATTCCCACTCCGAATCGGACGCTGGGAGGGACGGGTACGGCGACAAGTCCCCTACCAATTCCAATCGACTCGATCGACTTTTCAACTATCTCAACTTCCCCGCAGCTAATCCAGGAATTTCTCGAAGTTGCAACTTCCCCGCAGGCGATCGCAAATATACTCCCGATCGCAAATTCCATACCCGAACTTATTAATATTCTAACACCAACTCCATCACCAATTCCCACTCCTGCAACAACACCAACTGCATCACCAATTCCTACTCCTGCACCAATTCCCACTCCCGCAACAACACCAACTCCATCACGAATTCCCACTCCATCACGAATTCCCACTCCATCACGAATTCCCACTCCATCACGAATTCCCACTCCTACAATAACACCAACTCCCTCACCTATTCCCACTCCCTCACCTATTCCCACTCCCACGCCAATCATCACTTCTGAAACAACTCGAATTCTCGTACAAACTCAAGCAAATCGAGATGAAAATAATAGCTTTATTTCGCCTATTCCCGAAACAGAATGTATTTGCAATACTCTAATTTTGCCGGATCTCAAATCTTTGATGTCCGATCGCACTTATCATTTAATTCTACCTACTCCTGAAAACGATCGCGCGATCGGTACTAAAAATAACGATCTCATTTTAGGCAATTCGCGTCAAAACTCGCTCTTGGGAAATTGGGGAGAAGATTTAATTAACGGCAGAGAAGAAAATGATACAATAAATGGCTGTCAATTATCGGATTTTATTGATGGTGGTAAAGGCAATGATTCCTTGTTAGGAGGCAAAGAAAGCGATTTAATTGTCGGCAGTAAAGGCAACGATACAATTTTAGGTAATTCAGGAAATGATACTTTATGCGGTGGTGAAGATGACGATTATTTGAGGGGAGATGAATATGGCGATTTAATCGATGGTTGTGCAGGAGAGGATACTATTTATGGAGGTGAAGAAAACGATACTTTGATTGGTGGTAGCGGTAATGATGTTTTGAGTGGAGATTTGGGCGCGAATCTGCTGGTTGGTGGCGGTGGCAGCGATTTATTTATTTTCAAAGCGGGTAGCGGTTTGCAAACAATTGCCGATTTTGAAGATGGTAAAGATACGATATCCCTTGTCCCTAGTATGAGTTTTGCAAATTTAGAAATAGTGCAAAACGGCAATAATACTACAATTAAACTGAGAGATTCGCAAGTGGCGATCGCTCAAATATTGCAATTAAATTCGACACTCATAGGTGCTGAAGATTTGATATTTTTGTAATCTCTGATTCGGGTATTCCGTACTTAGTGTGCCAAACTATTAGTTTAATTAGTTAAAACCCAAGCTATGTATAAATCCAAGGAAAAAATAGATTTAAATTAATCAAGGTAAAACCGAAAATCCTTGCTATGTAAAAAGTTATGTTATTAATTTTAGATAAATTACCACATTAAGTACGGAAGAATCGAAACTCGATTTCTTTATCCCATTGTGTCGCCCTTCTCCCAGAAACCGGGTTTTTGCGATAACTTTTGCATCCTACCGAAATATTGAGGAAAAAACCCGGTTTATCGATCCACGCGATCGCCTGTTTTTCAATTACTTCCGCAACACCGAACTAATAATTATCGTAAGAGTCGCACTCGCAATTAAAGTAAAAGCAAGTTGCACCACCCACTGAGTTGCTTGCTGGTAATTAGAAAAGCGATCGTTGAACTTCTCGGAATCATTCGATAACCTATCCACACGACTAGATAGCTGGCCTACATCAGTTGATAGCTGGTCTACATTAGTCGATAGCTGGTCTAGTTTTTCGATTACATCCGCCAATGTTGGTTCTGTATTTGATGTACTGGTCATCTGTGGTTTCCTCTAATCCATAATTAGATTATACTATATTTATGGAACTATTGTTATCAAACATCGCATAATTCTTCGCTCCAAAAACCGCAGATGTCAGACAGATGCAACACAGATAAACGCAGATATTTTTAGGGTATTTTGGTAAAAAACAAGGTTTCTAGACCCCTATTGTAAGTCCCATATATTAACTTTTATTACAAAAACTCGCCTTTTGCGTAAAAATCCCGCGCAAAATCGCAATACACAATAGAAGTCTTTCACCTTCGCAGCAAATTCACCCCCCAAAAACCGATGACAGCCACAACTATATCTATCGCCCCGATCGCCTCTTACAGCTACCGTCTAGCCACCGCAACCGACGCAAAGGCGATCGCCCCCCTCTGGCAAGCATTCGCTGCTGAACGCGAAGCGATCGACCCCTCAATGCTGGTCAAACCTAACTTTGACTTTGAAAAATACGTCACCAACCAAATCGAAAAACCCCTTTGTTTCTGTTGGTTATCAGAACACAGTGACAGCATCATCGGCTGTCTATTTATCTATTATTATGACGAAGCCCCGCCCGCTAGTCTTCCCGAATATTTGATTCAGCAACACGACATTGAAAATCCCTTTCAATCTCGCCGCGTCGGTTCAGTTTTGGGAATGTACGTTCAACCAGAACATCGGAAATCAGAAGCAATTCTAATGCTAGCTAAAAGTGCGATCGACCACGCTAAAACTATGAAAGTTAGCGATATAGATTTATTAATTGCTGCCGACCAAACTGGAATTCAAGCAATTTTGCAGCGGGCTGGATTTACCAAAGCAGCAGTGCAATATACTCGCCATCATGACATTTCTACTGATGCTAAATTACCGAGTTTACACCCGCCCCATCCCGAATTTCCTGATGTGGAATTGCCTACACCGAGAGCAATTCCGCTGCGCCATCCCGAAACTAACGAACTCCTGCGCGATTCCCAAGGAAAACCTATCTTTTTGATACCCTTAGTTGATGATAATGGTGAATTGCTGAAGTCATCTAATGGTCAACCTATTTACCCGGAATTGTTGCTCGATCCAGCTACTAATTCTTGGGTGATTGATGGGGAAGATAAATTGGTTACTTGTCCGATTTTGCGCGATGAAAATGGACAAATTGCCGAAAATCAAAACATGGTTTTATTCTCTCCTCCGGCTTACGATATCGCTGGCGGACAACCTTGTTTGATGCGAGACGCAGCAGGCAATTACGTATTTCAGGAAGTCGAACGAGATCGACAGGGAAAAATTGTAAAAACTCCTGACGGATTTCCAGTGTTTAAACAGCCAAAAATTTTGGTAAATTCACTCTAATAGCCCCGGAGGCAGGGAGATTCAGAAACCGGGTTTCTGCGATCATCCTTCGCTGTCGCCGGCAGCAGGAATAAAAAATCCGGTTGCTTTTGATAAATTCTCGGCCTCTGCTTGGGAACCCATTCCTAACATTTGAGGCAGAGTCTCTAGATCTACATTACCAGACTCTGTCTGATAACGAGTAAACCGAAGTGCGATCGCCCATTTTTCAATTATTTCCGCAGCACCGAAGTGATTATCACTGTAATAGTAGCACTCGCAATTAAAGTGAAAGCAAGTTGCACTACCCACTCGGTTCCTTGCTCGTAGTTAGAAAAGCGATCGTTAAACTTCTCGGAATCTCTCGATAGCTTATCCACATCTGTCGATACATTATCTAAATTAGCCGATAGCTTGTCCAGTTTTTTAATTACATCTTATCGATCGACTGATGAACCGACGATTTTAGCAAATGGCGATATTTTAACAGTACCAGAGCTTTTTCCCGGTTGGGAATTGCCCGTTTCGGAATTGTGGCCTCCGATTTTTACCGAGGAAGAAACACAATCCTGATGCCTTTAAGTTTGAGATTGTTGTTGCAGAAAATAGCCGACGAGATAAAGTGAACCGCACAGGATTGTGAGGTTTTCGTCGGTAACAGCCGCATCTAAGGCTGCGATTAAGTCGGGAAAAGCTTGACAAACCGCTAATTCAGGGCAGATATTTTCAGCAATGGCGGCTAATTCTGTGGGGGATGCTGAGTTTTGATCGGGTACGGGTACTAGGTAAAGCCGATCGCCCTTTTTGAGTAATGCTTGTAAAATATCATCGCAGTCTTTCGTCGCCAGAATGCCGATTACCCAGTTAATCGGTGACGGGGAAGTGGTAAGATTGTCTGCGTATTCGCGCAGGGCGATCGCAGCAGCGGGGTTGTGCGCGCCGTCAATCAGGATGTTGCGGTTTTTCCAAGTTGTCTGCTGAAGTCTTCCCGGCCATTGGGTTTGGGCGATTCCGTTGGCGATCGCACTTTCGGAGATTTGCCATCCTCGGTTTTGCAGAATTTGGATGGTTGCAAGTGCGATCGCCGAATTCATTAATTGAACTTTTCCCAACAATGGCAATTTATATCTTATTGTAACCGCAGATAAACTCGAATTAACGCCGATTTCTGGACTTAGATAATATTCTACAAATCCGTCTTTTAAATCTAGCGCAGGTTTTACCCAAACTACCGGACAGTCTAATTCTTGAATGCGTTTTTCTACTACTAATCTAGCAGATTCCGGCAATTCTCCAACAACTACCGGACACTTTGATTTAATAATTCCCGCTTTTTCTCCAGCAATATCAGCGACAGTCGGGCCGAGGATTTGCCAGTGTTCGAGACTGATAGAAGTAATCGCACTCACAAGCGGAGTTTCGCAAACATTAGTCGCATCCAATCTACCGCCCAATCCTGTTTCAATCACCGCGATATCTGCTTTTTGTTCGGCGAAATACAGCCAAGCTGCGGCGGTGATGATTTCAAATTGAGTCGGAGTTTCGGTATTACCTTCCGCAGCCCTGACAACTTGTTCGAGACACTGTTGCAATGCTATTGTAGAAATTGGTTTTTGGTTAATGCAAATTCTTTCTGTCCAATCGATTAAGTGCGGGGATGTGTAGCGCCCGACTCGATAGCCTGCTGCTGTGAGTACGGATGAGAGATAAGCGCAAACGGAACCTTTGCCATTTGTACCGGCAACGTGGATAATGGGTACTTGTTTGTGGGGGTTGTCGAGTTTTTCGAGGAGTTGGTGAATTCTTTCGAGGCCGAGGTGGACGCCGAAGTGTTGGTAAGATTGGAGGATGGAGTTTGCATTCATTGAGGTTTCATTTTACGAACCGCGAAGGCGCAAAGGGCGCGAAGGAAGAAAGAAGAAGGAAAGAAAGTAAATGTTGATAAATATGAATATTATTTCTCTGTTTGCGGGTTGCGGTGGGTTAGATTTGGGTTTTCGTTTGGCTGGGTTTAATCCGGTTTGGGCGAATGAATATGATAAATCGATTTGGGATACCTATCAATTTAACCATTCTGACACTATTTTAGATCGCAGAGATATCAGAAAAATTAATTCTGATGAAATTCCTGACTGTGTTGGGATTATTGGCGGGCCTCCTTGTCAAAGTTGGAGTGCGGCGGGCGCGAAACGCGGGATTGATGACAGTCGGGGTCAACTTTTCTGGGAGTATATCAGAATTGTCCGAGACAAGCAGCCTTTGTTTTTCTTAGCTGAGAATGTTAGCGGTATCTTAGCTCCTAGAAATCAGGAAGCTTTCACTTATATATTATCGCAGTTTGAGGAACTTGGGTATCGGGTTTCGTTCAAGTTGGTGAATGCTAAAAATTTTGGTGTACCGCAAGATAGGCAAAGGGTGATTGCGATCGGTTATCGTCAGGATATGGGTTTTGGTTTTGAGTTTCCCGAACCTGGAACCGAGGTTTTGACACTGCAAGATGCGATTTTTGACTTGCAGGCGATCGCGCCAATGCTAGTTAAGGGTAAATTAGATAATTATCACGATTCTGTCGCGAATCACGAATGTGCAGATTTGGGATTTTCCAGCATTTATATGTCGCGGAATCGAGTTAGAAGTTGGGGTGAACCTTCTTTTACAATTCAGGCCAGCGGCAGACACGCGCCTCTGCATCCTCAAGCTAATAAAATGATTTTAGTTGGCATAGACAAGCGCATTTTCGATCCGAATTCGCCTCAGCCTTACCGTCGGCTTTCTGTGCGAGAGTGTGCGCGAGTTCAGACTTTCCCGGATGACTTTGTTTTTAAGTACAAGCAGATTGCTGACGGCTACAAAATGGTCGGTAATGCCGTACCTGTTAATTTGGCTAGAGTTTTGGCAAGTAAGATTTTTCAGGATATTGTCATAGGGCATAAAGTAGTGGGCATGGTCGAACAAAAGCATGATAATCAGTCCTGGATGCAAAAAACCGCTATCTTAACATAAATCTCTCTATTCTCTCTCTGTGTCCTCTGTGTTCTCTGCGGTTAAATCATTCCGATTGGTCATCTAGGATAAAGTTGCGTGAATTTTTCAGAATAAATACTTGATTCTCTTTGATTAAATCACCCGTACATAGAAAAGGCAAGCGTTCTTGATACGCTTTGATGGCGAGGATATAATCTTTGTCTGCAAGTTCGGTTTTGATTTTCTGTAATTTGTCAGCAATCACACCTAATAAGGTAATCTCACCACTTAATTTGTCAGCGTTAGGAGTGTGGATTTGCATCACAACTCCCTGAATTGTTGTATTGGGAATCCCGGTAATTAAGTCTGCTAAAATTTCACTTTGCGATCGACTTTCTACGGACTCTAGTATTGCGATCGTCTCCCGGATTCGGGCAGCATAATCTCCGAGATTTTGTTGGTTGGGGAGTAATATTTCAAATTCCTCTCCGGCGACTGATTTGTGCCAAAGCATGGCATTTTCTAAGAAAGGTTGGTCTTCATTCCATCCGTGAATTTGCAGGTAATTTCTAACTTGATTTAGGTTGACTGTTTGGAGGGTTTCGCTATCTGGAAATGTGACTTTCATGGTTGAACTCCTTGGCTAATCCCCTCCATAATTGACTGAAGGGCGACGACTGTAAATTGATTGGTTCTGGGTATAGTGACTGTGACAGCGGTGGTGTTTTGTGTTTCTGGCATTCCCCGCAGGGATATCCAATATCCGCATTCCTTCATGCAGGTTTCTGTTTCCGACTGCGTTAACCAGTCTTCTATTGTTTCGGGGATTAAAACGACAACTAAAATTCTGGGTACGGCGAAGTCATCTATTCTCAAGTCATCGTAGTTTTTGAGTTTGAGAGGGTAGCGAATCGAGTTATTTTCTCGAACATCTCTTGATGTCGATTTTAACTGCAATTCTAAGCGCGGTGATCGGATGCTACCTGTCCCTCCTTTGGCGGCTATTCCCCAGTCTACGCTATCATCATCTACAAATGGTTTGTAAAGAGAATAGCCTGCAACGCTGGCGATGGCTTGCAGGTAAGTGTTACTAAATTGTTCTTTTTGTTGGTTGATATCCACGATGGCTTGTATCTTTTATATGGTAACTCGATAGTCCTAGACTAATACCACTTTAGGTGATAAAACTCTGCTATCATATAAGATTGCGGTGCGTGACTGCTGAGGCTTTCTACTACCGTACAAATTGATTCACAGTCACGCACCATACATGACTTGAGAAGTAGATTATCGATCGCCCTTAGCAGCATACACAGCATACAGTCGATCGCCCTTAGCAGCAGGTTTGCAGCAGCGCATTCGCCCCCTGAGTACACTCTGCTGGCGAAGTATACTCATCTCTGCATGGCTGATGCCACCCCGAGAAGCCACGAAAATCGCCTTCATTTTTTGCCAACGATCGCACAAATAGTTGTTTCTTGTTTTCTGCCTCTTAATTGAATACTTTTAACGGGTTTTGCTTCGTAGCTATCGCTCACCAAATCCCAGGTTTCTCCTGTTATTAATACCCGATAAGGATTGTCTTCTTTAATATCTTTATTCATTGGTTCTAACCTGGCGGCAATATTCACAGTATCTCCTAAAACCGAAAAATTTAATCGATTCCCGCCGCCGATAGTTCCAGCAATAATCGACCCTGTATGAATGCCTACGCCAAATTCAATTTTTGGCTTGCCTTCCCTTTCAAATTGTTGATTTAATTGTTTCAATCGTTCTGACATATCCAAACAAGCGGCGATACAATTTTCGGCGTCTTGCTTAATTTCTTCTGGTTTGGTATGAGGAAAAGGAATGCCAAATATTGCCATAATTGCATCTCCAATATATTTATCGATCACGCCGTCGCGATTCATAATACACTCACTCATGGCATTTAAATATTGATTCAGCCAAGGCATCAATTCACTCGGAGATAGTTGCTCGGAAATGCTAGTAAACCCTCGAATATCCATAAATAAAACGGTGGCGACCATTTCTTGCGGTTGCATTTCGCCATTCTTAAATATTTCGTCTTTGCGCTGCCAAATTAGTTCAGCAGTTTCTTTTGCCATGTATTTTTCAAACAAACTCATTAATTGTTGTTTTTCTTGCTGTTCCCGCAGTTGCAGTCCAATTCCAGCTAAGACGATCGTACCAATCGGTGCAGCGATGGGCATTAGTAGAGAATTAAACGTGAATAATAAGAAAGAAACTGCATACCAAATTAGGGGGAGAAGGATGGCGATCGCAATTCGTCCCCTGGGCCCAGATTTCGATAATATCCCGCTAGTAATTGGCCCAACTAAAAGTAATATCAGCCAAATTGTCCAGCCAGGTAAATGTTGCAGCAATCGGTTATTTAGCAAGTTATCAATAACTGCGGCATGAAGGTAAATCCCACTGGTGGGTGAAATTTGATTTAGAGGAGTCCGCAAGGGATCTAAACCTGTTGCCGTCGTACCTACTAATACCAATTTGTCTTTAAAAGCATCTTTGGTAATTTTACCTTCCAGAACATCAGCAAACGAATAAGTCGGTAGAAATTGCGTTTTTCCAGGCCAATTTATCCCTGCACTGTAAAATTCTAGACTGCCGTTATTAGGCGGTGATAAAAACTTTTCTAGCCCTCCAGATTGCGGTTGCTTGTCGGCGTTGTAAACGTGAAGCATGGCAATTCCCAAGGATGGAATATCTCGCAACCACAGTGTGGCTTGACGACCGATCCCATCTGTGTCTGACTTATGGAAAATATGACCTCGATCGGCGGCGGCGGCTTCTAAAGTTGGTACAATTGGTAGCGGTTTTCCTCGGTCATCCCAAGCCTTAGCTAACACTACATTACCTGTTGCACTCATCGCGTCTGCAAGTTGGTCATCTTGGGGACTGGATTCGGCAAAAATAATGTCGAAACCAACGACTGCGGGTTTAGCAGGGGAAAGGGCTTGTAATAATTGAGTGTAGCGATCGCGCGAAAATGGAAATCTCCCCAACTTCGTTAAACTTGCTTCGTCTATGGCAATGACTACCACTCGTTTATCCCAAATAGGTTTGGGTAAAATTCCACTTTCGCGAAGTTGAAACAGGCTGTTAGAACTCAGTTGTTCCAGCGGTTTCCAGGCATCCAAATGCAATGCACCCAAGGAAATAATAGCGGCAACAACTCCCGGTATTAAGGATTGGGTGCGGAAAAAAAAAACTCGCAAACGAGGCATTATTAATTTAGTCATTGCCTATTTCTTAATTAAACTTTCACCGAGTTCATAAGATACCTCATTTCCTACCGGACTGCGAACAACTAGCCAGTAGTCAGAGTTAGCTGGCCTCGGCACTACCTCGTCGATTTTACCTGTTCGATCCATCTTTAAGGGTTGGCCGTTTAAATACACTAAATTCAGCGGATCGACAGTACAAACGCATCGAACTTTGCCTGGACTGATGGCTGATAAACTGATCAATTCATAGTTCAGATTTTCTTTGAATGCCTGGGGTGGACTGGGAGGATTGCCGGGAAAAGTGACGGAAGCATAGCCCTTTTCTATCTTCACAGTTTGCCCTTGAGCGCTAGCGTCAACCTTCCCCTCAAATAAGGCAGTGGCGGCTTTTCCCTCTGGGCCAACACCCACGGAGAATTCAGTCCCCCTGACGCCCACAACTCCGGCTGGGCTGTTAATTTCTAGGCGCGAATTGGCGTTAGTCAAGCGTCGGGCCGAAACTCTTGCCAATCCTGCGGGGACTGACAGCAGGGTAACTTTACCTCCGCCGACAGCAACGGACAGACCTTTAACTTGGACGGTGCTTAATTCTGCTACATTAATCGTAGCGATGCCAGAGTCTACGGCTAAAACCGCGCTAGATTGTTTGCCTGTGGAGATTTGTTGGCCGGCTGCTGTCAGGCGATCGCCCACTTTTGCTGGTCTGCCTTGATATGTTACGCTTCCCCTAACTTGCCGTACTTCTACCCACCGACTCCCCGGCAGTTGAATCTCCCTAGCCAGCAAAGGCAAGGCGAAAGTGATTAAAATACTAGCAAATAGGATTGTCAACCATTTAGAAATACCAGACCGATTTAATTTCATAACAAAAAATTATTTAGCCGAGACTATTGTCTAGATTACTATTCTTTCGGTAACTTATCAGGAAAATTTTTAACTAACAGGATGTACGCAGACACAATATATGTAGTGTGGATCACAACTACGTTAGCGAAGCACTCGTTGCAGGATCGCACCCCGCTTAACTATTAGGGCATCGGCTGCTCAAAGGCGATCGCCCTTGAGGCAATCGCTAACCCTTCTTGAAATCTCGAAACGGATAATATTGGCGTATTTTTTAGATGCTCAGCAGTCACTTATTATCACGTTTTAATGATGCCTTACAACTCCATGAATCGATCGCCCTCTGCATACAGCCGATCGAGCTTTAGGAAGGTTTGCAGCAGCGCATTCGCCCCCTGAGTACACTGTTCTGGCGAAGTATACTCATCTTCTGCATGGCTGATGCCGCCCCGAGAAGCCACGAAAATCATCCCCATATCGGTAAAGCGTCCGATTTCTTGGGCGTCGTGTCCGGCCCGGCTGATTAAATGCCTGTAACTAAACCCTAATTCTTGACAAACTTCTACAATTGCATTCTGAATCTTTGGTGCTGCTAGTGTTGGCTGTACGTGCAGCAATTGACTTATTTCGATTTCGGTTTGGGTGGCAGAGGCTATTGCTTGAAACTCCAATTTCATTTTAGCTAACAACTGTTCCAAATTAGATTCAGACAAATCGCGCAAGTCGATTTTAAACTCGACTTTTCCCGGCACAGTATTCGTAGCATTCGGCCACACAGTTAAGTAACCTACCGTTGCGACTTGTTCTCCCGGTGTTTCTACTGCCAGTTTGTTGACTGCTAGTACCATTTGGGAAGCCGCTACTAGCGCATCCTTTCTAGCGTGCATAGGCGTCGATCCAGCATGATTGGGGCTGCCCGTTACTCTCACTCCCAGGCGGTACTGTCCGACAATTCCTTTGACTACTCCTATACAGTCGCCCGTACTTTCCAAAACACCTCCTTGTTCGACGTGCAGTTCCACAAATGCTGCTATTTCTTTGGGATGGCGTTTTGCCTCCGCAATTTTCGACCAATCTCCGCCAATTTGTGCTAAACAAGTTTGGATGGAAGTGCCATCGCTGCGACGGTAATATTCGGGGTTGTTGACTGTATTTCCCGCCATGGCTTTGCAGCCGATAACGGTGCTTTCTTCGTCGGTAAATACGATCGTCTCAATGGCGTGTTCCAAGCGCAGGCCGTTTTCTCGCAACACCCGCACAACTTCAATTCCTGCCAAAACTCCCAAAACTCCGTCGAAATGGCCCCCCGTAGGAACAGTATCAATGTGAGAACCGGTTGCTAGTGCGGCACCTTCGCGCAATCCGGGATATCTGCCAATTGTATTTCCAGCCGCGTCAATCCGAACTGTCATCCCTGCTTCTCGCATCCAAGACTCAACAAGTTTGCGCGCCAGCAAATCTTCTTTGGTAAAAGCTACCCGACTGACGCCTCCTCCCGGCAGTTTGCCGATTTGGGCGAGTTGGGCAATGCTGCTGTTGAGGCGCGAACCGTTGACTGAAAGTGCTAGCCTAACTGTCATGTTACATTCTCCTATTCTGGGAAATTTAATGATGCGATCGCTCTTGTATTATTAATCATTTAACTAATTTTTTATATACAGTATGCAATATGAGTTAAATGTGTACAATAATGTAGTCTTGCCTACAACAGGCGATCGGCTGTAGCACTTAAACTGCTGCAATCAAAATACAGCACGCAGCATCAGGGCGAACGCATCTAAACTTTATATTAACAGAATATGGTATATTGGAGAAGAATTGTTGAGTAACTACAAAATATTTAATTAGGGTTTACCTGTATGAAACTCAAACCTAAAATCACCATCGCC
>NZ_JAHRFA010000121.1:0-16345 GCF_020883045.1 Microcoleus sp. CAWBG58
ATGAGTGCTGACTTTTGAATCCTTTGGAAGAAGCTTTGATGTCTGGTTTTCCTTGTTCTCCCTTCAATCGGTTGTTTTCATCTTTTAACTGTTGATTCTCTGATTCTAAGTCTTTGACTTTTAATTGTAATTGCTCTATTAGGTTCAGTAAGAGCTCTACTGTCTGACGCATGGATTCGTCTGCAATACCTGAGGGGTCGATGGGAGAGCAGCAGTATGTTGTAGGGTGACTTGTCTTGTGAAATAATCTTTGGCGTCATGTGTCCTATTTTATCACACTTTTTTTACTCTGCTTACTTTTTTTCTCTGCTACCCCGAATTATTGAGCGGATACCCTAAATCTTTAGTTGTCTAACTTAATGATGACCAGATATTGGCAGCTCTATGATGAATTTTGTGCCTTGGTTTGGTGCAGCATCGCACCATAATTTTCCGCCATGCTTTTCAGCAATTATCTGATAGCTAATAGATAAGCCTAACCCGGTTCCCTTTCCCACTGGCTTGGTGGTGAAGAAAGGGTCAAATAGGCGCGATCGCACATTCTCTGGAATACCTGCACCATTATCGGCAAACACTATCTGCACTTGATTTGGTTCCGTGCGAGAGGTAGTAATGCAGATCGTGTTCGGGTTGGTGGCAATCCGATCGAAACTGCGCCCTCGATTGCTCTCCTCCAAGGCGTCAATCGCATTTACTAACAGGTTCATAAATACTTGGTTGAGTTGTCCTGCATAGCATTCTACCTGCGGCAAATCGCCATATTGTTTTACGATCTCAATGGTTGGGTGTTGTGCTGTCGCTTTGATGCGGTGTTGCAAAATCATTAATGTGTTATCAATCCCTTCATGCAGATTGACAAACTTTAATTCTGCTTGATCCAGGCGAGCAAAATTGCGGAGCGAAATTACAATTTCCCGAATGCGATCGGAGCCTACTTGCATCGAATGCAGTACCTTGGTGAGATCTTCACTCAGAAAATTTAGATCCACATCATCTAGTTCTGTTTGCAGCGATTGGGGAGGGTTCGGATAGTGCTGTTGATATGAATTGAGCAATCGCAGCAGTTCTTGTGTATATTGATTGACGTATGTGATGTTGCCGTGAATAAAGCTAACTGGATTGTTGATTTCATGGGCTACGCCTGCTACCATTTGTCCTAGTGCTGACATTTTTTCACTCTGCACCATCTGACTCTGGGTACGATGCAATTCTTTCAGGGTGCTTTCTAATTGCTGCATTTGTTGGCTTAGTTGTCGATCGCGATTTGTAAGTTCTTCTGCCATGATGTTAAATGATTCTGCCAGAATCCCTACTTCATCTTCGTTGTTTACCCGAATGCGAGTGGTTAAGTCGCCTTGGGCTAACTGCTGAGTTGCTTGAGTCAGGCTTTGAATCCGGCGGCTGAGAGATTGCGTGATGCGAAACCCCCAAACTGTTACCCCCGTCACCAGGAAACTTCCTAGCAGCCCAAAGCCACCCACCACAAACCACAATCGTTGTTCTGCTTGTTCGGTTTCTGTGACAGACTTGAGTATGGCGATTTTGAGAGTTGCCCGATCGAATCCTGGTAGCCCGATCGTTTTAATCAAGTAGTTTTTGCCTGCTATCTTTGTCAGTACAGGCACAGACTCTGGCTGGGGAGCTTCCCAAGGGCGATCGCGATTAAGCTGTAATGTAGAAGCAGTTATGCGATCGCCCCCGAAGGCAACCAAGTGCATTGATGTGTTACCGCGCATTTGCTGAAGTAGTGCGTCGTCAATCGCACTCCCCACAACCAAGCCAGCCAAAATTTTTGTGGAGGATTTGATCGAGTTCAATCCTACCAGGGAGGGTGCAGCGCCTTTTTCTGCCAGCAAAATGCCCGATAAATTTAGTCCAGCACGAGCGGCACGATTGATGGCAGTATCTTCTAATATTGCTTGTGTAAGTGCTCCCTGCTGCGAAGATACTAAGAGTTCACCATTTGTGTCTACGATTCTGATCAAATCCAGTTTTAAGGATGCCTGTATTGGTAACATGATACGGAGCAATAAAGGGCGATCGCCCGCAGCAACGGCCGTGATTACATTCCTCTCCTCGCTCACCCAACGAGCTTTTAAGTAGAGCAATTCTTGCTTTTGCTTCAGATCTTGTTGGAGTAAAGTAGCCCTATCTTCTATCTCCTTTTGCGCCGTTTGTTCTAAGTTCTTTCTGGCAAAATAACCAAAACCCAGGGTTCCAACCGTCCACAGGCTAAGAAATGCCACCAACAAAGGAGACAACAGCTTGACTGAGATTGGGAGTCGCACATATCTGAAGCCCTGTAACATATCTACTTCAACCTAGGATTGAGTGTAGCTAAAACGATGTAGTGTCAATTTAAACGTCGAGTTGTTTAATAAATCTAGCTTACCGCGCACTCTCGATACCAGTAAATATTCCTTAAAAAGGGGGAGTCGATCGTCTAGTCCCTTCTTAACAAAGCTGGATAGAGAAGGATCGAGAAGATTGTTAACTCATCATTAAGCTGACACTAGGTTCGCAGTTCAAGTTGATGCTATTTACTAACAACAAACCCAGACTTCTCCAAAGCAGTGGTTCCTGACGGGCTAAAAATGTATTTAATCAGCCCTTGAGTAGACTCCGAAGCGTTTTTATGCCAGAGAATTGCGATCGGGCGTACCATTTGATATTTGCCTGCTTTGACATTTTCGGCTGTAGGCTCAACATTGTTGAGACTAAGACGGTTTACGGGTAGTTTATGGGAAATGGCGTAAGCCAGGGAAAAAGTACCGATGCTGTAGGGAGTGCTTTGAATCGCCTCGATTAATTCTCCTTCTTTTCGTAATACCACTGCTTGTGGTGAACTTTTCAAATCTTTTCCGAGATAGTGTTTGCGGAGGAGGCGCTTGGCTGATTCATCTTCTGGGCGATCGAGTACCACAATCTTAGCATCGGGGCCTCCCAGTTCCTTCCAGTTGCTCAAGGTGCCGCTGTAAATGGCTTTGAGGTCTTGAGTGGTCAGGTTTTTCACCTCTGTGACGCTGGGATGAGTAGCAACGAGAAGGGCATCGCGGGCGACTTCACGAAGCTCTAATGTGCCATCATTTTCCTCGGGCTTTAATGTTTTAGAAATAGCACCAATATCAATAAGTTGTTGTTTGACTCCTGCAATCACTGTTTCAGATTGTCCCGGCTCTAACTGAGTGATTTTGGTGTTTTGGGAGGTGGATTCGTAATTACTAGCTAGCGTCTGAATGACACCTACTGTGCTGCTTGAACCACCGATTTTGAGGGATGCTGAGGTTGAAGCTGCTGTTATCGGAACCGTTGTCGCCGTGGAGTTACTGGTGTTTGTTGAGCAACTGGGCTGGCCAAAAAGTGCGATCGCCCCTAAAGTCATGATTAATAAGTGCGGTTTCATAGTCTAAAATTTTTGGGTAATATGAACAGCGGACTAAATTCTTTATCAAATCCGAGGGTAATTATTATTTTAGTAGTTCCCTGGCTTGGCATTACCATAGCAGCAATAGGTAAAAATGGTTGTAAAATTAAGGTTTCTTTACAAAAAATAGCTCGCAGCGTCGGCTGAAAAAGCCGTAAGTGCGATCGAATAGGATTTTTTGATATTTTCACCTCATTGCCTAATAGTTAAATACTCTAATATCGATATTAAATTATCTCGAATCCATAATTAGATCGATGTCTGACAAAATAACCAATAACTTAATGAAAATGGAAAATCTGGCGATCGGAACCACAATACTGTTACTCAATTTATTAGCATTATTTGTCGCAATAGCTATAATCTTAGGTTTATTTGGAACTAAATTCTGGATTTTTGAAGTCCTGGATCATCCTCGCCTTCAATATAGCTTGATATTGGCGATCGCCCTAATTGTAGGTGGGATTTACCGACAAAAATGGAGTTTTCTGTTCGGTGTACCGTTCGCACTAAATTTAGTGGCGATTCTACCGCTCTTTTTTCATCCCAACTTGCCAGTTTCCTCAAATTCTATTCCTTTAACTATTTTCCATGCTAACCTCGATCGCCACAATCTCGAATATGCTCGTGCGATCGAGTATGTCAGCAGCCAAAAGGCCGATCTGATTTTTTTGCAAGAAGTGACTCCCACATGGCTAAACAAGTTAAAGTCTGACTTAACCAATTATAAATTACATACAGTATTGCCTTTAGACAATTCGCTTGGTGTGGCGATGCTAGTGCCAATATCTGCTGCGCCGAACATTGAAATAGTCGCATCTCAAATCTTGTATATGCCTGCCTATTCGCCGCGGCCGATGATTGAAGTTATTGTCCGCCGGGAAGGCAAAGAAATCGCGATTTTGAGTACATCAACGGCGCGCGGTACTAATAGTAAGGGTGCTTCCGAGTTTCAAAAGATAGAATTTGATGAGATTGCTAAGTGGAGCGTGAATCAGCAGGAAGGACAAAAAAGAGCGGTAATTGCGATCGGCGATTTGAATTCTACTCCTTGGAGTGGTCGATTTCGTCAGTTTGCGGTTGACAGTAATTTAATTAATTCTCAATTGGGTTTCGGCTTGCAAACGAGTTGGCCGGCTAAGTTACCTTCATTGTTCAGGATTGCGATCGACCATTGTCTGCACAGTAAGTCGCTTAGGACTGTCGATCGTGAAATTGGTTCAAATATTGGTTCGGATCATCTGCCATTGTTGGTTAAATTGTTGTAAGGATATGTGAATCGGCGGTTGAAACCGCTTCTACACATACAAAGTCCGCCTTCGCGGACTCAAGAATAAAGAGGGTCAGGACTTACGCATCGGGGCCGAGAAACCGGGTTTTTGTGAAAAATACTTGCTTCGGGCCCGAAGACTCGTAAAAACCCGGTTTCTTTGGCGGAGTGCATAAGTCCTGATTTACCTTACATAAATTTCCACTTTTGGAAATAAGGAAGTGATGCAGCTAGCTGTAGATGAGGGTTACATCACGCTGTTCGAGAAGGAGGAGTTTATTCGTCCGGCTTTTGCTAGCAGTACCGATGCTGTGGTATTGAGCAAGTAGTTGGTTTTGGTGGTGTTTTGGGCGATCGTACTTTTTGTGGTTAATCAATATTTTAACCGCAGATGATGTACGGGTGCCCCGCCCGTACCACGGTTTAGCTTGTTTGTGTTTTACTCTTCTTCTGAGTCCTCAACTTTAGACTCTTTGGCTTTCTGTCGAATCTGCTTGAGTTCTTCTTTTGGTTTCCAATTACTTTTGGGAGCTAGTCTGTATACGTCAGTACGTCCCCTACGCTGTTCCTTCAGTATTAAACCCGCATCACAAAGAGTTTTTAGGGCATATTGGGCTTTTCTGACGCTCATATAACAGATTTCTGCTGTTTTCTTCAGTTTAGCGAAACACTGACCGTTAAGTTTTCCCCCAGTCCTGCGAACTACATGGGCATAGAGTCGGAATTCATAAGGATCTAAACCGTACTCGTCGAGGTCTGAATGTACAACTGGCAAGGGTTGTAAGTCATTTTGAGAATTTTTATTTGTGGGGTGAACAGGTTGTTGAACTAAGTCATTAATTTCTTTGATTAGCGACTCATCCAAGTCTTCCTCGTCATTTTGGTGATTTTTATCGCTCAACATATGTTTTAAGTGCATAAGCACAGGTGCATCAACTGCATATCATAGCATATGCAGTTGATGCGTAAATGATATGCAGTTGATGCGTAAGCCCTGGTATATATTTATGTGTTATTTTTTTAAGTTGTTATCAAGGTATTCATTGATAAGTTATTACATTTGCGGTCATGCACTTAATTTTGCTGCCTACTTCTGCACGTAATGTTGTCAACTCAGCTCAGAGGTGCTATATTTTTAAAATAGAAAACAAAACGCCCTCAAACTGGCCGGTCTGAGGACGCTCTAATTTTTTCTATTTTTCGTAATGTCGAATCTTAGAGTGGCTGAGTTCGTATTCACAGCCCACTCTAAAAATCTTGTTGTTTTTTACACACTTAAGGAAATGATAACACAAAATCCGCTGTTGTTACTAGACCAACTGTCTAAGCACCCTCGTGGTTTGGAGCTAGCTTATCTGGTATATCAGCTCCATCAAGACGGTCAAATGCAGACACAGCCAAAGTCTGGCCTTGTTGCGATCGCCTTGAACCTAGCCAAACGTCAAGGTATAAAAGACAGACCATACTTCAAAGGTATGGCTAATGACGAGATTCGCGGGTGGATTGCTCAGCACTCTCCCAAGCCGGAAATTAACTAAGAACAAAATAGCCTATACAGCAGCCAGTCAGCTTACTGGCTGGCTTAGCTGTATCTAATCTACTTGTTGCAATGGCGAATATCAATCCACCCAACACTTAGTCAAAGAAGCTAATGGCTAACATCCTAATTTCTGAAAATAGACAGCTCACTGAGCAACTTAAAATAGCACACTCTACTCAAGCAAACTTGATCCGCATTCTGCTTGAAGAAATAGAAGCAAAGGACAAAACTATCGAATTGCTTCAAATTGAGAATCAACAAAAATGTAATGAAAATCTAGAACTCCAACAAAAGTTAGATGACTCGGAAGATGAAAAGCTTGAACTACAGTACAAGGTAGATTCATTGGAAGATCGGAACCTTGAACTGCGACAACTAGCAAATCCCTGTTCGCCAGATTGTCTTTCGATTGAAGACTCTTTTGACGAGGAATATTAAACAGGGATGTAGGTAAATTCATCAAAAGCCCGATCGCCCTTCCCATCCAAAAAATAGGACAATGGTAAAGGGCGATCGCACTTGATCCTAAAAATTTTTACTCACAAAACCTATGAGTACAATTCGTTTGCAACTAGCTGAATACCTCAATAGTCGAGGTTTCACCCCTGACAGCTTGGTAGAAGTCATCCCCGAAACAGTCAATCCTGAAACCATCTACCAACTGATCGAAAAAGCCGAAAATCTGCACCAGATAGACTTATCACTTCTAGCTACCGTAATCGATGGCTTGAGCAAACTCAATGGTTTTCCTGTCGGTATTGGAGAAGTGCTCGTACTTTTCCCCGATATTTCGGAGGAAGAGTTGGAAAACTCAACTTGGCGCGAACTTTACCTAGAAGGTGAAATTCCACCCTATGATTGGGGAGATGTAGACCCCATGACAGTTGGTAAAGCCGTGCGCTATGTACCTGGGGTAGGTTGCGTTATTGTTGAAATCGGATCGAACTTTAAATAGGAAGTCGTCGTACTCGATAACGATTATCTTCCACTGTCACAATTGCACCTGTTTCCAAATCTTCACCGCACTCTGACAAAACAGCCAGCAATCTAGAACTAACAAACACTGGAAGAGTATTTTGCAGTCTAAAAATAATCACACTTGGAAGAGATTCAGAACTAATAGCCAAAAGTTCACCAAAATCAAGGTCAAAAGTTAAAACAATTCGTTGCTCTTGGCGTGCTTTTTCCACGATATCAGAATCGGGTAAACGCTCCAATCCTTGCTCGTTTAAGTGTACAGCATCATATCCCTGCTCGCGCAGTGCTTGCACAGTTACAGGAGACACACCCATGTCCGCCAAAAATTTCATGCTGCATTCCCGGTAAATGGACGAATTTGCTCGTTCGTCAAAAATGCCGCATACTGGAGACTAGCTTTAACATCCTCAGCTTCCAAATAAGGATAAGCCACCAAAATTTCCGCTACACTCATCCCATTTGCTACTAAACTCACTACCAAAGAAACAGTGATTCGCATTCCTCTAATGCAAGCTCTTCCTCCCATAATTTTTGGATCGAAGGTAATCCGATCGAACATCATATCCTCCCATTCTTCCTTAACAAAAATCTGTCCTAATTCTTGTGGAGCAGGCCAGACAGCCTGCTCTATACTTGCTTTTAATGACCTAACAGCTTATCCCGCAAATGCTTAATGCGATCGCGCAATTTACCCGCCACTTCAAACTCCAACTTCTTCGCCGCATCTTTCATCTGCGCTTCCAGCCGCCCGATTAACTGAGGAATCTCGTCTAAAGATAGCTCATCCACCTGTTCGTAAACCTCCTCCAACTGCTGGGAGTTGAGCTTGCGCGACACATCCAGAAACGCCAGAATCGCATTAGTCGATCGCTTTTTGGCGATCGGCTGTGGCGTAATCCCGTGCATCTTATTGTACGCTAGCTGGATTCCCCGGCGGCGATCGGTTTCGTCGATCGCCTTAACCATGCTATCAGTCAAATTATCAGCATACAAAATAGCCTGTCCCTGCACGTGGCGCGCCGCCCGCCCAATCGTTTGAATCAAAGAACGTTCCGATCGCAAAAACCCCTCCTTATCCGCATCCAAAATCACCACCAGCGACACTTCCGGCAAATCCAAACCTTCCCGCAGCAAGTTAACTCCAATCAACACATCAAACTTGCCATCCTGCAAATCTTGGATAATTTCGATGCGTTGAATCGACTGAATTTCCGAGTGTAAATACCTGACTCTAATCGCCCTTTCTTGCAAATATTCCGTTAAATCCTCCGCCATCCGCTTCGTCAAAGTCGTCACCAAAACTCGCTCGTCCCGAGTGACTCTCTCCTTAATTTCCCCCAACAAATCGTCAATTTGTCCTTCCGTCGGGCGCACAAAAATTGTCGGATCGACCACTCCCGTAGGGCGAATTACTTGCTCGGCAACTCTGCCTTCGGAGATTTCCATTTCCCAAGTCCCAGGAGTCGCAGAAACAAAGATGCACTGATTCTCTTTTGCCCAGAATTCCTCTGCTTTCAAAGGGCGGTTGTCAGCGGCGCTCGGCAAGCGAAAACCGTGTTCTATCAATACTTTTTTCCGTGCTTGGTCGCCGTTGTACATTCCCCGAATTTGCGGCACAGTAACGTGGGATTCATCTACTACCAACATCCAATCTTTCGGAAAATAATCAATCAAACATTCTGGTGGTTCTCCGGCATTTCGGCCTGCTAAATGCCGCGAATAATTCTCAACTCCGTTACAGTATCCCACTTCGCGCAGCATTTCCAAATCGTAGCGGGTGCGCTGTTGTAGCCGCTGCGCTTCTAATAGTTTCCCTTCTTTTTCAAATTCTACCAATCGGTCTTCTAATTCGAGTTCTATGCCTTGGCAAGCAGCCTCTAATTTATCATCAGCAGTCACAAAGTGGCGCGCCGGATAAATATTTAAAGCCGTGGTACTTTGGATAATTTTACCAGTTACGGGGTCAACGTAGCGAATGGCATCGATTTGGTCGCCAAAGAATTCGACCCGAATAATTCGATCTTCGTAGGCGGGGCCGATTTCTACAACATCGCCTTTGACGCGAAATTTGCCTCTGCCTAACTCTAGGTCATTGCGGCTGTATTGAACGTTGACTAAATCTCGCAATATTTGCCGCTGGTTGACTTCCATTCCTACTTGCAAAGGAATCGCAGCTTTCAGGTATTCTGCGGGCATTCCCAAACCGTAAATGCAGCTAATTGATGCTACGACAATTACGTCGCGGCGTTCAAAGAGCGATCGCGTGGCGGAGTGTCGCAGCATATCGATCTCATCGTTAATTGCTGCGGTTTTTTCAATAAAAGTATCGCTAACGGCGATGTATGCTTCAGGTTGGTAGTAGTCGTAATAACTGACAAAGTATTCGACTGCATTGTTGGGGAAAAAATTGCGGAGTTCGTTGCACAGTTGAGCGGCCAGGGTTTTGTTGTGTGCTAATACTAAGGTGGGTCTGCCGATTTTTTCGATCGCCGAGGCAATGGTGAAGGTTTTGCCCGTACCTGTGGCACCGAGTAAGGTTTGAAATCGATCGCCCGCTTGGATGCCTTTGACGAGTTGGGCGATCGCTAGCGGTTGGTCGCCCGTGGGATCGAAGGGCGCTTGCAATTGAAAAGATGCTGCCGCAGTTACCATAGGAAAATGTCGCTATTACCGATAAATTTTAACAAAAATGCAGACATTCTGCAATTTCGTTAAGAAAATAGTTAAACTTTATAATATTATTTTAATTATCGGTTCAAATAGAAAGCAGAAAGCCCAGAAAAGCAGTTGTCCGAACCCAGTAATCAGCAAGGAAAAAAAATTATGGCTCTCACACCCAAAGACAAAGTCAAAGCGAGCCCCCGCGGCGGCAAAGGCACTACCAAAGCCCTACCACCCGCCAGCGAAGCCAAATCAGCGGGCATTCAACTTTATCAGCCGCAACTCCTACATGACAACCGCCCCGTCGGCCCAAACGATTTTACCATCAGCGAGACAGTCTCGATCTCGGGGAATCGCCCGATCGGTGCTAGCACCCTGCACATCAGCGAAACCTACGGCATTGTAGGCAATCGCCCGATCGAAGCCAGCGACTTTGAAGTGGTGGCTACACTCGGCAGACGCCCGATCGGTTCCAGCGCCATGCAAGTCAGCGAAATGTTCAGTATGTCCGGTGCGCGCCCTATTGCCATCAGCACTCTGCACATTGATGAAGTTTACTCCACCATGGGAGGCAACCGGCCAATTGCTTCCAACGAGATTGACGACAGCTCAACTTTAATGGGATTTTTAGATTAATTAGTCATTAGTCATTAGTTATTAGTTTTTTTACTATTAACTAATGACTAAAAACATATTTTTAGATAAGTTTGTGATGAGCGAGATTGATAATTTGACAAGTAGAAAGTAATTTATTTAATCCTGCCAATTTCCACAATATTTTCGCCATTCTTTAATAGCTCAATTGCGTCAGGAAAAGCACGAGTAAAAATGCGCTGCAAATCTTTATTTGTAATGTTGCCACAGGTTAGCCAAAGAATTTGAGGCGGGTTGCCAAGGCTAATTACTAAATCAACAAAATCCCTATCCTTAGTTATGATAACTGTGCCCGACCCGTTGGCACGAGCTGCATTAAATATCTCAATATCCTGAGCATCCCGCAACCCAAGCTCTTGCAATGTAACAGCATTAACACCGAATGTTTCGGTTAACCATTTCGCCAAACTCGGAGGCAATTGAGCATTCAACCAAAAAATCATACCGCTATCCTGGGGAAATCAATGCTGAGAGAGGCAAAAAGCAGACAGGCTTGAATGTCTTCGGGTTCCAAATCCGGAAAGTCAGCTAGAATCTCGCTAGGGGTTACATTGTCTGCCAGAGTTTCCAAAATATCGCTAACACGAATTCTCATGCCGCGAATACAGGGGCGGCCACCACATTTACCAGGTGTTTGAGTAATTCTGGCGAGCAAAGCACTTCTATCCGTCATATCTTAAATTCCTATTTTTCACATAATACAGTAATTCTAAATCAATACAGTTCTGATCGGATAGTCCCATCGGCAAAACAAGACTGAAAAACAGATACGCTCGATTGCTTCTTTCCTCGCTAGCGATGGAAGCATCTCATTTTTGTAAAAAGTATTTTTTCTTTGAGCGCTGTCCTCGCTCGCGTATCATACAATACGCGAGCGAGGACAGCACTATAATAATAAATAAATGCAAAACAGAGATGCTCCCCTACTAGCGACAACCGCTAACTGAAGCATATTGAATTCTAAATTACTAAGGAATGAAAATTTAATAACTTCATTATCTACTCATTTGTCGGAACAGCACGGTAATTCCATTTTGGCAAATATTCATCAAAAATAATTTTCATTGTACTCTTAAATCCATCTGCTACTTTTCTACCAGTTTTATAAATTTTATCAAGCACATTTACCAGCACAGAAAGTCCGGTTTTTGTGTGGTTTTTTTCATGAGCTCTTTGACCAACTCAACAGAAGTAAAAATCACTCCTTGACAAGCTCTCGTTACATGAGGAAATAAGCGATGCTCAATTGGATTATACTCCAATGTATAGGGAGAAAAATGTGCTATTCTGATTCCTATATTTAGTTCATTGACTAATTTTTGCAAATCCGATTTAAAGATATAATAATTAGAATTGTTACTGCCACCTCCATCGCATTTAATCAAAATTGAATTTGCTTGAGGGTAGAGATAGATCCCGTAATTGATCCACCATGATTTAATCGATTCACAAGCAAATTCACTCGTATCTTTACTGATACCTAAGCTTAAATATCCTCGATTATGTTGCACATCATAAATTCCATGAGGTACTATTTTACCCTCAGCCAAACTAAAAAAGTCATGGTCAAGTGTGGTAACTGTTTCGGTAGTATACAGAGTTCCTGAACGATATAAGTTTCCAATAAATTCCTTTTCTTTGGTATCCATGCTAATGATAGAATTTCCCTATAACTCATACTATTCAGTGATTCTGGCAAGATTCTCAAATTGTTCGTTACGATTCTTTGTTATTCCTGTTGTTTGTTTTTTTTGATCTTGACGTTTCACATATCCGTGCTTTTTAAATAACTTTTTGACAACCGTTACGCTGACTGTTATGCCATGAACTTTCAGATCTTCAACTATTTCTTCTTGAGTGAGATTAGTCCATTTAATTTTCTCATCCATTGGGCTGCCTGCCGTATAATGTTTTAACACTTCTAAAAAACTTTCATTCAAGCCAGGTATCAGAGACTCGCTAGTTTTTCTTCCTCCTCCTTTTTGACGAATTCTGTGTCGCTCAAAAGTAGTCTCTGATTCACTATTTAATTCCTTAATGCCTTTGGCTATTGTATTTCTGTCTGCCGCCAAAATTCGGGATATGTAACTAATTCCACCATAACCAAGTTTTTGGGCTTCTATTGCTGCATATCTTCGTCGATCTTTTTCAGATAGACATTGATAAATTTTCCGCATCTGAGCAGTAATTTCAGACGAGTAATACATAGATTTACCTGAACAAAATGAAGGAGATTAACTAACCAATTATTAGGGAAACAAAGAAGGTGAACATCGAATAAGGATGAGTTTTGACCACAAAATGAAATGTTACATCCTTTGCAATCACTCATTTGTTTATAGCTTGTGTTATTAAATTTTCATTCCTTATCCCGTCGCTCAAAGAAATTGATAAACGCTCTAGACAAGTTTAGCGACACCGATTGCAACACTTGGCTATAAGGTTCAGCCAACCATCCAAACTCTTTTTTGAGAGCAGGTATACGGTCGTTTCTCCCTTGCTGGGATAGCCCTTTACCAGTTTCTTTATAAAGTTGATTGGTCATGGCTAACGAATTATTCCAAAACCAACGGGCACAGCCGAATGCTTTTGATAGCGCTACTTGCTGCTCATCGTTAGGGTAAATTCGTACCTTGAATGCGTGTTTCATGTCTCTATCTTACTACGAAAAACTTAAATCAGTAAATAAATATTCTAGGTGGAAGGCAAAGCTAATTGGCTGTTGGATCGGGGAATGCCAACAGCCACGCTATCCATCCCCACCGTGTAGACGGATGGGGAATTCCGCTAATCAGTTAAATTTTGATTGTTCCCAGACTTTAGTCTGGGAATGCATCTTTAACGACTCCAAATTGAAATTGCAACGAAAAAGTGAAAAAGACAGAAAAACTAAGTTTTTCGTATCTTTTACCTTGTTATTTGGAGACACTGGCGAGAATCTTTTCCATCTCAGAAAGCTCCAGCGCACCTGAGAAAGTTTGGCCGTTCATGACAAAGAATGGAGTACCTCCAATGCCCAGTTTTTGAGCGAGTTGCACGTCTTTCTGAATGGCGGCCTCGGCGGCGGGGCTGTTGCGATCGGTGTTGAATTTATCTAATTTTAGATTGAGCTTTTGGGCGATCGATCCGTACAATTCCTCACCTAACTTTTTCTGCCCTTCAAACAAAGCGCTGTAATATTCCCAAAACTTACCCTGTTGTTGAGCCGCCCAAGCTGCTTTAGCTGCTGGCAACGCTTGAGGATGTGAAGGCAATGGAAAATGCTTGTAGGCTAAAGTAACTTTGTCCTGGTGTTTTGCCATAAACTGCTTGACGGTATCGTGAGCGCGCGCGCAAAACGGACATTGAAAGTCAGAGAATTCTAAAAGTACAATCTGCTGGGAAGCCGAACCCGTGCTAGGAGAATCCCCGATCGCCGATTTGGGATTTGTTTTCATCTCCTGAAAAAATGACTCCTGCGCCGCTTTGAGAGACTGCTGCTGTTCTTGCTGGTACGCTTGTACCGAATCTAAAATTGCTTGCGGATTTTCCCGGATCACCTGCAAGACTTGCTCTTTCAACTTGGGATCGACTGAATTGCCAGCCGCTGACTGGGCGGGGGAACAACCGATAAATACAAGGCAACCCGCAAGCAGTGCAGCCAAGCAGAAGGCTTGCTGGCTGCGGAATTTTCGCCAAATAGTGGATATGTTCATCTTTTTTCCTGGTTTACAGCAACACTTAATCCTACATTTAATTTTGCGGAGTGTCAGGTGTACCGCAGTTTAGTGCTGTGCAGTTATTTTTAGATACGAGCAATAATTAGTAATTGGCGATCGAAAAGGTTTGTAGTGAGGACTTCAGTCCTTCCTCAATTTAAGGACTAAAGTCCTCACTACAAACACAATCAAAAAGGTTTGTAGTGAGGACTTCAGTCCTCCTCAAATGAGAGAGGACTGAAGTCCTCACTACAAACACTCAAAAAGGTTCGTAGTGAGGACTTCAGTCCTTCTTAAATTATTGTGGAACAACCGCATCAAAAAGGTTCGTAGTGAGGACTTCAGTCCTACCTAAATTATTTACGATTGCTGAGCCATTTAGCAGCAACTATTCCCAAAATACCCGCAACCACTGGATTCCCCAAAAACTTCATCAAACTAGGCTGTTGTGCCAACACTTCTCGGAAAATATCCGGGTGATTGTGATAGGTAAACGAGGCTAGCTTGCTAACATCATCAGCAGTCATGCGGCTAGCGTGGTGAGTAGAAAGTCCTAGCTGCTTTTCCAACTGGCGATCGCTCAATCCTCTCTTGTCCAACTGCTTGAAGAACTCCCGTGCCACGTCGTCCCGTTCGTTTGGCTTGATTTGGGCGATCGCCTTTTGCAATTCCGGTTCCAACTGTGCCGGCGGGAGAGAGTCGTGATTCAAAGAACGCCCGAATAATTGTTTGCGCTGATCCGGGGAAGTTCTCTGAGCAAAATCGTCAAAATTTTCGTACTCTTCACCCGTTGTCTCAGGCATCATTTCGCGATCGCCCTGAGCCAAATCGCTCATGATTTGTCGCTTGTAATTATCGCTGCTACTCATGGTAATTATTTCCCCAACTAAACAACAGTTCAGTCTCAAATTGAGATTGCTTCGCCTTCAAAAAACTGCCGAAGATTAAAGCGTCGCGCTGCTATAAATTCCGCTTTTCAACCAGGTCAAGACTTGTATTCAATCTGATTTAATTGCTGGTCATACTTTGCCGTCAAAATCAGTTTTTTGTCAGGAGCATAAACCAAAACACTTAAATCATGATTTGGGAAATTGCGGTGAAAACCTTGGGCTAAAGATTTCGCCAAATCTTTTACTTCAGTAGGGCGGACTTGCGGGGTGATTACAACTCCCAATTTGTTATTGTCGCGCACGTAAGCATCCTGAACCAGACCCTTAGCCGTCTTTGTTACCCATTGACCAAAATCTTGACCTGCGACGGTATTCCCGCGTTCTAGCTGCGCGTAATAGCCCTGACTGCCACCAATTGCTACAGGTACGTTAGTCGGTTTTTGGGCGGAAACGCTGGGGGCGCAGGCAGTAGTAACAGCCAGCATTAGAACCAAGAGTAAACCCGCAATCATTTTGCGACTCTGCTGCAATAAACTCACCTTTTTTCCTCCGTTCTGAAAACAATTTGAAGAATTAAGAGGGTCAGGTTTTTCGACCCTATTAATTAGTATTAGGCTCAGTCTATTTTCTTTTTGATCTCATCTTTGACATCTTCGACTGTGTGGCTAGCTTCAGCTTGTTTTTGCTTCATTTTGCCTTCAGCTTTATCCTTGGGGTCGCCAGTAACATTGCCGATGGCTTCTTGAGCAGCGCCTTCGATGTTTTTGCCAGTTGCCTTTGCTCTATCGTTAATGCTCATTCGTTTCTCCTTATTTGTATCTAATTTGACGTTTTTTACTTAAATTCATCATAGGTAACAATGAGCTGGGCTGCACTCTACCTGTAGGAAGAAACAAGGAAGAAGTCTAAGGGAAGAGATTTGACTAATTTAACGGAGGTCAGGAATAGGGAATAAGGAAAAGTTATTGTTGAGTCGAGGATAGACAGGGACTTTCATCGTTACCGTTTTGCGATCTAAGCTGTTAGCTGCAACAAAGTGTTTCGCAGAAAAAACTCGGTGTACAGCCACCCATGCGCTCAGGACTGCTTTGTTCAACCAAAAATACTTCGCCAGTTCAAATCTGAAGTGCAACACCCAGGAGTTTGACCAAGGGGGACTCACAGGGATAGTCTAATGTTTACCACAACAAAAGGACACCCCCATGAGCTACACCCATCTTACTCTTTCTG
>NZ_JAHRFA010000122.1:0-16028 GCF_020883045.1 Microcoleus sp. CAWBG58
CCTTTAATACTTGTTGAAGAGTTTCTCTTGTCTCGGAACTCAGGAATTTCTTGCTAGGCATTGACTTTTTATAAAGATGGTTATATTGTATTATACAATATGCGTTTTAAATGCACAACAGCTTACGAGTCTTACCAATCGGAATGTCGCGCCAAAAAGCCCACATTCTAGACAAATTCATCGCAGCAGCAGTCACAATATGTTGCAGACGAGTTTTGGCAAGACCCATGTAACGAGCGTCGCGCAAACCAAAAACACGAATTCCTTGAGACAAGGAACTTTCAACGCCAGCCCTGAGAGCATAACGCTGCTTAAAATCTTCGGTATGTTGTCTAGCCCTACCCTTGGCTAAAGCCTCATAAAGAGGTTGAGGCCTAAGAGTCAAAACACGGGCGCTTGCTGGCGAGTGAGTACATTGAGAACGAACAGGACAAGCAGCGCAATCGGGCCGACGAAAACGTACTTGAATAGTCGGATTGCCATAATTATCCGAGCGTGGATGCCAGGATTTGCTGACCTTACCTTGCGGACAAATAGCCTGCTGATGCTCCCAATCAACGGTAAAACAAGAAAGATCGAAGCCTTGCTGCGCTTTTTCTTGCCAGCTAGAGTCAGAGGGTACTCGACCAACGAGCTCGATACCTAATTCTGTTTCACTTGTGAGTAAGTGTTGAGCATCAACATAAGCAGTATCGACAAGATGTTCTTGTGGCAACAAGTGTTTATCAGCTAAAGATTGATGAATCACCTGAGTCATTTCAACATCTCCAATACTTGCAGGTGTTGTTTCCACATTGGTAATCAAATGAGGTAAATCTCGATCGCAAGTTTCTGTAAGATGTACTGCATAACCCGTCCAATTGGTATCTCTTTTTGTCCGATTGCGAGCCTCAATATCATAAGGGGATATAATTAACTGCTTGTGGGGTGGTAAATCATCGGCTTCTCGCCAATAAACCTTGCCGGACGATACCCCATATTGCTGTATCCACACACAGCGTAAAATTTCTACCGCTTTGAGCTGACGCAACCATTCAGGACTCAAGGGGTGATACAAAGCTGACAATAAGTGATGACCATCACAGCCAATTGTCAATAGCAAGCTTTGTTTTTCGGTTTCAGATGAAGGCAATCGATACTGCTCAAATCTCGTGCCATAACGCTCAGACCAATCCGGATTGACTACTGTTAATAACCATTCATCCGCCACGGTGGCTAGCTGATTTAAAGCATGACGTAAAGTTTCTCCAACGCATTCTAGGCGGTTCCTGAAAGCGGATGGCTCCGATTACGTGAGTTGAGTCAGTTCTGGCTTTCCCTCTGGCTTTTAGCCATCCCCGATCGATAAAATGTGCTAGCATTTGATCGAGTAATTGACTTTCACGTCCCGCAGCAATTAACCGACTTCGACCCTCGCTTAAAACTGAATAATCGAAGCCACTATCAGTAATTTCTAGCCCCAAAGCATACTTCCAATCTATACGACTTCTCACCGCTTCTGCTGCTTGTCGGTCAGTCAATCCCTCGGCAAATTGCATCACACTGATTAATGCTAATTGTCCAGGTGATAATGCACTTTGACCACAGTCGGCTCGAAACAAGGTGATAAAGTCAGTATCTTCGTACAACACTCCTAATTCGTCCCGCATTTTCATATATGGATTTCCTTTGGGAAAGGAGGTTCGTGCAACAGTTGCTGTCATTTCTGGAATCGATGACCAGTTGCGGGGGTGAAGAGTCATAATAGATTATTTAATGCGGTGCGTGATTACATAATCATTCTGCCTATTCTCTACGGCGATGCCTGAGGGGTTTCACCCCTCAGACATTCGCCAACAGTCTCTTTCTAATCGCCGGGGCTTCTTACACACTAATTTGCTCGATCGGCATTTCGATGATAAATTCGGCTCCTTGGCCCGGTGCAGACACGCAAGTCAGCATTCCGCCGTGCTCTTGGAGGACTTTGTAGGAAATGGACAGGCCTAAACCGGTGCCTTTGCCTGCGGGTTTGGTGGTAAAAAAGGCCTCGAATAACTGCTGGCAAACTTCTTTGGGCATACCGGGGCCGTTGTCAGAAACCCGAATTACAGCATTGGAGTTTTGGACTTCCGTCTTAATTTTAATCTTGCTGCGGTTAGCTTTGGCTTCGAGAGCCGATCGCCCTGCGTTGTATTCCTCGATCGCGTCGATCGCATTTCCGATCAAATTCATAAACACCTGATTGATTTTACCGGAATAGCACTCAACTAAAGGCAAGTTGCCATATTCTTTAATTACGGCTATTTCGGGATAGTTGTCTCGGGCTCTCAGGCGGCTTTGCAGGATTAACAGCGTCCCTTCAATGCCTTCGTGTAGATTAACCTTGGTCATTTGAGAATCGTCTTTGCGAGAGAAATTTCTGAGCGATCGCACAATTTCCCGAATGCGATCGGCTCCAATCTGCATCGAAGAGATAGCTTTTGGCAAATCTTCCAAGAGAAAATCTAGCTCGATATCCTCAATTTTCTGTTGAATTGATGCCGGCGGCTGCGGGCAGTGTTCCTGATACATCTCGATCAAATTCAGCAAATCTTCGGTATAGTGACCTATGTGGACGAGATTGCCGCAAACGCTACTAACGGGATTGTTAATTTCGTGAGCAACACCGGCTACCATTTGACCGAGGGTAGACATTTTCTCGGTGTGAATTAATACTGCTTGAGTTTGCTGCAATTCCTGTAAAGTATATTCGAGCTGAAGTTTTTGCTGGGTTAACTCGGTTTGCGATCGCAGCAAAGCTTCCTCGCTGCGTTTTTGTTCGGAAATATCAGTAATTAACCCTTCCAAGGCGAGCAATTCGCCTGAGTCGGAATATACTCCCAAACCTTGCTCCCAAACCCATTTTAATTCGCCGTTTTTAGAAGTTATGCGGTAGTTTAACTGATATGGTCGATTTTCTCGCAGGGCAATTTCTACGGCATTACAGAAGATTTCGCGATCGTCCGGGTGAGTCAATTCCGAGAGAGAAACTTGCCGGGTGCCGATAAATTCTTCGGGAGAATAGCCGGATAATTGATAGCAGCCTTCGCTGACAAACTCCATACTGCGATCGGCATCGTTGCGAAAGCGGTAGGCCATCCCCGGCAAATTGCTCATTAGGGTAGACAAGGCGCGCTGGCTTTCCCGCAGGGCTTCTTCTGCGTGTTTGCGATCGGTAATATCTGTCATCACCACGAGCACGCAGAGTTCCCCCTCCAAATGAATCAATTCGGCTGACACCAAACACACCACCACCGATCCCGACTTCACCCGAAATTCGCATTCGGCGTTGCGAACAACACCCTGTACTTGCAGCAATTGCCTAAAATCAAGTCTGTTTTGAGGCTTTACCCAAATATTTAATCCCGCTACTGTATTGCAGGTCATTTCTTCTAAACTGTAACCAGTTATCGATAAAAAACTATCATTAGCTTCTATAAAACGACCCTCAGCAAAAGTAGTAATAGTCATTGGATCTGGACTCGATCGAAAAGCCTTAGAAAACTTTTCCTCCGACAAACTCAACCTTTTAATAGCTTCTTCCAACTGACTTGTCCGCTCTTTAACCCGGCATTCCAATACCTCGTTAGCCTGCTTCAGAGCAACCTCTGCCTCCACCCGATAAGTGATATCGCGCACCACGGCTTGCAGCCGCATTTTGCCGCCGATATCCATAGAAGTTAACAGCACTTCCGCCGGAAACTCTGAACCGTCCAAACGGCAGTGTACCCAGTCAAAACGACTATTTCCTGTTTCCATAGCCGTATTAATTCGCTCTAGAGAAAGACTCATAGAATCTTGCCCGTTCGGTTGCAGCCGCGGGCTAAATTCCGAAGGATGCTTGCCACAAAACTCCGATTCACTGCTGCATCCAAATAAAGTTAAAGTAGCCGGATTGCAATCTAAAAAACTCTTTTCGTCTAGCAGCATTACCGCATCTGTCGTCGATTCGTACAGAGTGCGAAACTTTTTTTCTGAAGCTTGCAAAGAAGCAATCAACTGCATTCTTTCTTCTCCAGCCTGCTTTTGCGTAGTAATGTCCTGCATTACTTGAGAAAAGCCCTGTAACTCTCCGCTTTCATCCCGCAAAGGAGTCACAATAATCTTCGCCCAAAATCGGGAGCCATTTTGGCGGAACCGGTAGCCTTCACTTTGATATCTACCTCTTTCGCTAGCTGTGATTAATTTTTCTTGGGGTTTGCCAATTGCAATATCTTCATGCGTATAAAAGCATTCAGAATTTTTCCCAACTATTTCGCTAGATTCATACCCCAAAATTCTTTTGGCTCCCGAATTCCAGCTTGCTACATACCCCTTAGTATCTAGCATGAATATAGCATAATCTTTAACACCTTCTATTACCATTCGCAGGCGTTCTTCACTTTCTCTAAGCCTAGATTCGGCATTTTTGCGCTGGGTAATATCTTCGACAAAACCTTCGTAGTAGAGCAATTGACCGCCTGGGTTGCGGACTGCGCGGGCATTTTCCGCGATCCAAATTACTGTTCCATCTCTGCGATAAATCTGCGACTCAAAATCTGACACGATGCCTTTTGCTTGTAAAGCAGAAATAAAATCATTGCGGCGATCGGGATTGACGTAAAGCTGATCGCTAATATTAGTCAGACTGTCCATCAATTCTTCGGCAGAATTATATCCGTAGATGCGAGCCAAAGCTGGGTTAGCGCTGATGTAGCGACCGTCATGGGTTGTTTGGAAAATGCCGGAAACAGCATTTTCAAACATACTCTGATATTTTGCTTCCATTTGGTGCAGTGCCTCCTCTATATTCAGGCATTCTATCCTTTTATTTTCTAATTTACAGTCGTTCGTTTTGTTTGCTAATTTTTGGTGTGCCATTTTTGAATACCCTGGTGTGTTTTTGTGAAAGATTCAATATTTTTGACTGTCTGTTAGTAGTAGAGATGCTGGATCGCCACGTCGATAAATCCACCGCCAAGCCTTGCGATCGTTGCTGTCAACCCTTAATTGCTTGCAACACATATCAGGACACAACACAACGTTGTGTCCCTAGAGAATATGTGTATTCGCTCCCAGCGAGAGCGGCTAGAGTCTGAGATTCTCCGGACACTGCTGTATTTATTGACTTCATCAGAAAAATTGGTTTGAAACCCCGTCCTTCTAGGACGGCTTTACAATGTTTGCAATGCGCCACGAGTTGTAAGCCAAAAACTTACAATCTGCGGGTAATGCGTTTTGGGTTAGACGCTTGCCAGTTTTTAACTCGTGCAAGCTAATTGTTTTTCGGTGTGGTTCTTTCTTTGTAGGAGATTCTTGCCATCCGCCAACATAACAGAACCCATATTTAGGATGTTTAACGATCGAACCACGCTTAAACCCCGCACTTAAAGTGCCACCGTACCGAGAGCGGATATGACCTGTAGAATGCTGCAAACGATGGAGTTGCCTGCGATGAAACTCCATAGGGATTACTTCTATTAGCTTGGTATTGTCAGGTTGAATGTGTCCCCCTATATACCAATTAGCTAATACCCAAGAATCAATGCAGTGAGCCTCAAACTTCTTCGATAGCTTCTGTTTGGATTTTTTGAGTCCTAAACTTTGACGTAGCTCATAAGTATCGTTTCCCGATCTAATCTCAAGATGGGCGAGCTTTCTAAGTTCAGAATAGAACCAGTGTTTGCCCACTTCTAGAGGGCTAAACGATACATTCCACTTGTGTCCATTTTTCCAGGTACGAGCTTTGATGTCCTCTACAACAAAAGCTGATACGTAAAACATAGAAGTCAGCCAGTTAACCATCCTTAATTTCCACTGCCACCGTGCCTTAGTAGATGGGGGAATCCGATTTTTGTTAGCCAACCTATTGGTTCGATTTTGACGGCACGGTGTATTGCGAAACCTTCGAGTACGTCGCATATTGCGCTTGACTTCTACATGGTCTTTTGCCCAATCAACGGCATGAGTTTGGATGTTTAAGTAAGTGTGCGATTTAGATTTAACGGTAAATCCTTCGCGCTTGCTACCCGGATCGATTCCTACCGCAATGGGCTGATAGTTGTAGTTTGAAGGCTCTACGTTGAGTCGGACACAAAATACTCCTTTTTTCCAGAATGGTGTTGCCACCCCCGACTTAACCCAGCGCTTGGCGCGGCTTGGGGTAGTCGGCATTAACGGTCTATTTTCACTGTTAACAACGGGTACAAACATTTACGGTAAGTCCTATTTATAGGTATATATTTCCCACTAGCCACTGACTGGAGCGAGTTGGTTAAAAACGCTGCGGTGGCATTCTTAACATCTTGCGGGATACCACTCCCAAACAGTTCAGTTTGTCTTTTTGACACAGGCTAGACACTTTTTTAGTCTCGAATTTGTGAAGGTGGTGAGTCTCCCTCTTTCAAGCCCCATGCCTTCAGGCTGGGGTTAGTGACCTACTGCGCCGTTAGTTGTTAGTAGAGTTAGGAAAGTTTAACCGATAGGGTCTATTTTATTTTGAGCGACAAATGACTGTCGCAATCGGATTTGCCAACCAATCTGCTGAAAGTTGCGATCGCTCGATGCTCCCCTCGCCTGTTAAAAGCTTCCTGAATAGTTGAGGAATAGTAGTACAGGCTGAAATTAGCTGTAAACTGTTTTTTCCTGTTTCGGCAGTGACTTTGACAACGATCGCTCCAAAGTACAGTACCAACTGCTGATTTTTTTAGAAGATCGCCCGATCGGCTGGCTAACTTGCTGCAAGCAATCCGCCACTCTAGCTGAATGCTGGCCACCAATGCTGCCAGTTACCCTTGATTTTTGCTGGCAGATTATATAGCTGACGGTCGATCGCTCTTTAGTAGATGAGGCCCTTGTCTAAAATTGTCACAATCCGAGGGAGCATTGTTGTATCAAAAAATTCATATTGAGTTAGTTTCTTGGAATAAATTCTGTAGCCATGCTGTCATTTCGGCAAAAATTTGGGTCAGGGCGCGCCAAATGTCGGCAGCAACTCTGGTAAAATCCCGATCGACACTCGGCCCATGCCCGACATCAAAAAGCCCACCCAGCAAACAATTCATCGTCGCTACATGACTGATTCTCCCGTACTTACAACAGCAGATATATCCGCAGCTTCAACTTTGACAGCGGACTCTCCCCTGTGGCCAGCCCTGCTGCAACAACTGTTAGACAGACAATCTCTCTCCCACGCCCAAGCCACCGACTTAATGCAGGGATGGCTGGCAGAAGCCATACCCCCCGTGCTTTCAGGAGCCATTTTAGCAGCCCTCCAAGCCAAAGGCATCTCGGCCTCAGAATTAGCAGGAATGGCTCAGGTATTGCAGTCTCAGTCCCTGACGGGCGAGTCCCAGAGCATTGTCGATCGCCAATCTCCCATCTCGAATCTCAAATTAATTGATACTTGCGGCACCGGCGGCGATGGTGCGTCCACATTTAACATTTCCACTGCTGTAGCCTTTGTGGCTGCTGCGGGAAAAGTTCGAGTCGCCAAACACGGAAATCGATCGGCATCCAGCAAAGTCGGTTCGGCTGACGTGTTGGAAGCACTCGGAGTCAACCTGGGCGCCGATCCTGCGAAGGTAAAAGCCGCTGTGGACGAAGTAGGAATCACCTTTTTATTTGCGCCTGGGTGGCATCCCGCACTTAAGGCTGTAGCGTCGCTGCGGCGCACTTTGAAGGTGCGGACTGTTTTTAACCTTTTAGGGCCGCTCGTCAATCCTATGCGCCCTACAGGGCAGGTAATTGGGGTGTTCGATCCCAGTCTGGTATCAACTATTGCCCAAGCTTTGGGCGAGTTGGGAACTGAGTTGGCGATAGTCGTTCACGGCCGAGAAAAGTTGGATGAGGCGGGTTTGGGTGATGTGACGGATTTGGCGGTTTTGTCGGGCGGCCAGGTTGAACTGACGAGTTTACACCCGGAACAGGTAGGATTGACGCCAAGTGCGATCGGCTCGTTAAAAGGCGGAAATGTTGAGGAAAACGCCGAGATTTTGAGCAACGTGTTGCAAGGCAAAGGTACAGCAGCACAAATGGATGTTGTTGCTTTGAATGCGTCTTTGGCTTTTCAGGTGGGAGGTGTAATTCCGATCGGTTCCCACGCAGCAGGAGTTAGTTTGGCCAAGGAGATTTTATCGAGTGGTGAATCTTGGTTGAAGTTGCAGCAGTTGGTGGAGTTTTTGCGTTGAGTAAATAAGTTCCGCAGTGCGATCGATGTGTGAGATTTAACAGGTATTGAAGGATATTAGCAGGGTGCATCTCATGAATGAAAATATACTCGTAGGGGTATCGCATTTCGGCAGTAAATCTCTGATTATCACTCATAAATTATGTGCCGAAATGCTTCGCCCTTGCCAGAATGAGATGCACCCACCAGATGCAACCATCGGGAATTCTATCCATTACATCCGTCAAATCCCGCACATTGCTCTTTTTGGTAATCGAGAATTCTATCTGTTACATCCGTTAAATCCCGCACATTGCTCAGGGAGCATCCCGATTGTGCAAACATATCCGCAAGGGCGAAGCATTCGCGCCTGTATGTTATCGACTATAGGAGAGATTGTTAGCGCGAATGCTTCGCCCTACAAAAACGGGATGCTCTCCATTGCTCATTGCCGAACTTCCTTCTTCCTTCTTTCTTCTTCCTTCTTCCTTCACACTCGCGTGCGAAATTCAATCACATCTTGCTTAATAGTCACATCTTTATTACCAAAAAAATCGTGACCGAGCAGCCCAATTTCTAGTGCTGGGGAGATGGGTACAACTATATTATTAATCGCCAAACCGCCAGCTTCAATTGAAGTAAGACTGCCGAGAGAAAAAGTAGCCTCTCCGTTCGGAGTTTTTGCTTGCACGGTTCCTTTAGGAACTATCCCCAAAGCGGTAGCCATTGCTGGTGTAATGACGGTGCGACTGGCTCCCGAATCTACCATCATCTCAAACTTTTGTTTGCCGTTAAAGGTGACTTCTATGACTGGGATATTAGCTTCTCGGCGTTTAATTTTGACTAGAAACACTCCCGACTTGGTATCAGGCGAAGCAGGCGCAGCAGGCGCAGCAGGCGCAGCAGGTGAAGCAGGTGCAGTGGGTGGAGTTGATTCTTGAGGGGCAAAACCGCATACCGATCGACTCAAGCTGACAGTTTGGCCGCTGGAGTTCCGCATAAAGCATCCCTCGCTCTCTTGAGCTGTCGCTCGCGAAGAGTAGACGGCGGTATCAAGTAAAATTGAGCTGCTCAGAGAAATAACTGCTGTAAAAGCCAGTAAAGGTTTTCGCAGGTTTTGAGGGTTCGGCAGAGACTTCATTGAATTGGAAGATAAAGGTAAGGGAGATTGACCGATCGTAATTTGATGAAACAGTTTAGGTCGATCGTAACAACGACAACTGCCTTTTGGCATAGACAACCCTGGACTCCGGCACCAACACATTCTGCCTCGGCTGGCACAAATTCCAATAATATCTGTATATTGCCGGCTAGCATCAAATCCCAGGCAGTGGTAAGAATTAACCAAACGACTGTAATTAAGGATGCCATGTCACTTTCAACTGCACAACCCGCTCTCCTAGTCCTAGCTGACGGTACTGCTTACCGCGGCTGGTCTTTTGGCGCTGACGCCACCGTCGTCGGCGAGGTCGTATTCAACACGGGAATGACGGGCTATCAAGAAGTTTTGACCGATCCGAGCTATTGCGGTCAAATTGTCACTTTTACTTATCCAGAATTGGGCAATACCGGGGTAAATCTCGAAGATGAAGAATCTGCACGGCCGCAAATTCGAGGTGCGATCGCCCGTAACGTATGCAGCCGACCCAGCAACTGGCGCTGCTCGCAATCCCTGCAAGACTACCTAAAACAGTACGACATCCCAGGTATTTACGGCATCGATACCCGCGCCCTGACTCGCAAAATTCGCACCGTGGGAGCCATTAACGGCGGCATTTCGACGGTAATTCTCGACCAGGCGGAGCTTTTGGAGCAAGTCCAAGACGCCCCCAGCATGGCCGGGCTGAATCTGGTGAAGGAAGTAACCACCCGCGAGGTTTACGAGTGGTCTGAAGCTACAGATGCCGTATGGGAGTTCAGTCCGACAGTTAAGCCGGATAGCGGCGAAATGTGGACGGTGGTAGCCCTAGACTTTGGGGTTAAGCGCAACATCCTGCGCCGTTTGGCGAGTTACGGCTGTCGGGTAATTGTTGTACCCGCCGACACGTCAGCCGAGGCAATTCTCAAATACAACCCGGATGGCATTTTTCTGTCCAACGGGCCTGGAGATCCTTCGGCGGTAACGGAGGGGATCGCGACGGCGAAAGCTTTGTTGAAGTCCGACAAACCTGTGTTCGGCATCTGTATGGGACACCAGATTCTGGGCATTTCCTTAGGTGCAGAAACTTTTAAACTGAAGTTCGGCCACCGGGGATTGAATCATCCGGCAGGTTTAACTCAGCAGGTAGAAATTACTAGCCAAAATCACGGTTTTGCGATCGACCCTGATTCCCTAGTCCCGGAAGTAGAAATTACTCACCTCAACTTGAACGATCGCACCGTAGCCGGATTGAAGCACAAAACCTTGCCCCTGTTCTCAGTCCAGTACCACCCAGAAGCCAGTCCGGGCCCCCACGACGCTGACTATTTGTTCGATCGATTCGTCCAGTCAATGCGAGACAATCAGAAAGTACCAGCTTAGTCATTGGTCAATAGTCAATAGTCATTAGTCATTAGGACACATGACCAATGACTGATGACCAATGCCCAATGACCAATCACCAATGCCCCATGCCCCATGCCCCATGCCCCATGACCAATGCCCCATGCCCCATGACCAATGCCCCATGCCCCATGCCCCATGCCCCATGACCAATGCCCCATGACTAATGACCAAAAAACTGTAGACAAAATACCAAAAAACTCCTATAATGAAGCCTCGACTTTAAGCCATACCTAGCTAGGAGGGTGTCATTCCTGAGTCATTGACCCTGACCGTTAGCCTCAGAGGCACTCGCGAAGTCAAGAATAACCATCAGTTATTTCGCTTGACTGGCCTGCTGGACGCTTTTTCTGAGGCCACTTTTCGGAAGGTACTAAGCAAATGTATTGACGAGGGCCCAAAACACGTAATTTTGGACTTGTCTCAGATAGATTTTGTGGATAGTTCCGGCTTGGGCGCACTTGTGCAACTTGTCAAGAAAGCCCAAACCATGGAAGGGACATTGCAAATTGTCTCAAATCCCCGCGTAACTCAGACTGTTAAACTGGTTCGCTTAGAGAAATTTTTGTCTTTGCAGCCTTCGGTTGATGAGGCGGTAAAAAACGTCAAGGATGCTTGACGCTACAGTGGGTTTAATTAGCTATCCGGCGATCGATGCTGGATAGCAAATTTTTATATTATTGAAAAATTGATACTTGACAGTTGACACATAGGGGTTGTGTCCTCGTGATTGCGTTTTAGAGTCAATTAAATAGAGCTTGCTGAATAAAACTAGAAAGCTTGCCATATAGGGGGTTCAAGATTTCTTGGCTCTACCCAAGAGCAAGTTATAGGATTATAGAGGCTTAAAATCCTTGTACTTTCCTTGTTAGTTTCTGAATAAATTTGGAAATTTAGCAATAAACCTACTATTTTTTTAGCTGTATAGCCTCATTTTTCGACTACCTACACTTTTTCAACAAGCCCTAAATATGATTTAAAGTCTCAAAAAAACCCAATTACAAACGAACAGTTATGAGTGGAAAGTCAGGGCAAACATTTTTAAAATATTTGGCAGCGATCGCCATCGCCTCCACAGCGACATTAACCGCGATCGTTCCAAAAGTTCAGGCAGCAGTTCTCACCTACAATTTTGATACTCGTCTGTTTAACGGGTATTTCAAAATCAATAAAATAGACCAGTCAAAATTGGACGAACTGGCAGCAAGTGCAGCAGTAAATCCTTTTTTTGATGGCATGATATCGCAACCTATAATCGAAGGCAAGTTGTTTTACAAACAAACTACATACAATTATGACACGAGGGAAACAATTGAAGGCGACCCTACCATAAATCCCACTTTTCAGAACTTAGTAGGAGAGCCAAATTCATTTATATCCTACGTTTCCTATTATTACGGTCGTTTCAGTCAAAATCAACTGCATTTGGATGGATTAGTAAGTAACGGGTTGAATAGCCAGTCATGGGTTAATAGAGTTCTGCCAAGCGACAATTACGCAGGACATATTGACAAAATTTCATTTGGTTTAAGTTGGAGTCTGAGCAGCAATGTATTTGGCAGCACTGTGCTCAGTTATTTGAGACAATCTCGCGAACGTAACGGTGTGCGAGATTATCTTTTGGACAGATATTATCCACCACAAGCAGATTCTATTAATTACGAGTTGGTTTCAGAGGATGACTTTGCACAACCAGTTCCCGAACCGATCGCAGTTGCAGGTACGGCTTTAGGCTTAGCAGGAATTGCAGGATTAAAGCATAAGAAAAAACGCACAGATTTAAGTGCCAAAAACTAAGACAACTTACGCACCCCAGGTACAAAACTGGGTTTTATTGCGAAAATCCTTCCACCTCGCTGGAGATTAGCTAAAATAACTGCTTTCTTGGATATTCATGCGTTCGGAATAGGCCGATTGTGACTTACCTAACATTCCTGTTTCCCTGGCTGACTGGAAAATCTCCATATTGTGGTTACGCTCAAAGACAAAAGATGCTATTATTAGCGACAGCGAACGAATGCAGAACAACCTAAGTGAATGTAAAAATCAAGCTGTGCGGAAATTTTATTAAAAAAGTATGTCGCCGATCGCCGATGACAACCCAAAGCTGAGTCTGACAGAACTCGGTTTAGATCGAATCCATCCTCCGAGGGCGACACCCGCAGAAATAGAAAGAATTTCGCCCGCAGCATGGGCATATTTGGGGGATGCAGTTTACGAACTCTACATTCGGAGTTCGTATTTAATGCCACCGAGAAGATTGCAAGCTTATCACGAATTGGTGGTGGGGCAAGTACGAGCAGAAACTCAAGCGCGTCACTTGCGATCGATCTCTCCTTACTTGAACAGTACAGAATTAGCAATTGTCAAGCGCGGCCGCAATGCCGTATCGGGCCGTTCTAAGCGAGCAGATCCAGAAATATACCAACAAGCCACCAGCTTAGAAACGCTGGTTGGATATTTGTACCTGACAGACCCCGAAAGATTGACCGAAATTTTGGGATTTTTACAACTTGAGACTGAAAATATTTAGCCGTTGAAATTTTAGAAGCGGTGAGGAATTAATTGATAATTCTGGCAAGGTTAGCGTAAAAGAGCAAAAAGCTCGCCAAGACAAACACGATTGATATGTCGAACGTTAGCAAGTTAAGCAGCAGTAAAATCCTTGCTCCCTCAATCTAACATCTAAAATCTCAAAGCCCTAAGATTGCTCCCTCAATCCTAAATCCCAAATCTAAAATCTAAAATCGTGTTGACCACAACAAACAAATGAGAAAATTTACTAGACCAAACTCCTCGCGATCGAATTCCGACAGCAAGCCCTGGAACAGCGAAGGCCGCCGTCAGGACTCACAGCCGTCCTCTGCCCGGTTTGAACGCAAGCCCCGTCCCGAGACTCGCGGAACCGACGCCCCTCAAAAGCGATCGACCTTTTCGCCCCAATCCCGAGAAATGCCCGTGCGAGCAATTTTCAAACGGAGAATCGATTCCGACAGCCAACCGCCCACCGGCAGAAATAATTTCCCAGACAGAGACAGAGACAAAGACGGATACAGCAGCCCGCGGCCAGCCCGCAACAATTTCCGAGACAGAGACAGCAGCCCGCAGGAATCCCGCAGCAATTTCCGAGATAGATACAAAGACAGAGACAGCAGCCCGCAGGAATCCCGCAACAATTTCCGAGACAGAGACAGAGACGGAAGCCCACAGCCAGCCCGCAACAATTTCCGAGACAGAGACGGCAGCCCACAGCCAGCCCGCAACAATTTCCGAGACAGAAACAGAGACAGCAGCCCGCAGGAATCCCGGGGCAATTATTACAAAGACAGAGACAAAAACAGAGACAGAGACAGCAGCCCACCGGAATTCCGCGGCAACCATTTCCGAGACAGAGACAAAGACAGAGACACTCGCCCGGTAGACACGCAGTCAAATACAGTCGTGCAGCCAGACGCAGACACAGATGACATGATTTACGGCCGCCATGCAGTGCAAGCAGCTTTAGAAACAAACCAAGTCCTGAACCGAATTTGGGTTGTCCCGCACCTGCGCTACGATCCCCGCTTTCACAGCTTGCTAACCGAAGCCAAGGCCAACGGCAGCATTATCGACGAAGTTGACGATTTGCGCCTCGACTACATCACGCGCAAGGCAAACCACCAAGGCGTAGCCGCCCAAGTATCAGCTTACGAATACCTGGATTTGAGTGAACTGATCGCACAGGCTAAGGCTGCTTGTGCAGATCCCGTAATTGTGGTAGCCGAAGGACTCAACGATCCCCACAATCTAGGGGCGATTATTCGCACCGCAGAAGCATTGGGAGCTCAGGGGATGGTGATTCCGCAGCGACGGGCAGTTGGGATTACCTCGGCAGTGAGAAAAGTGTCAGCCGGCGCATTGGAAAGCCTGCCAGTGGCAAGGGTTGTGAATCTTAACCGGGCCTTGGAAGAATTGAAAGAGGCTGGATTCTGGATTTACGGCACAGCAGCAGGCGTGGGTGACTCATTAGAGACAATCAACTTCTCCGGGCCGACTGTTTTAGTTGTGGGCGGTGAAGCTGACGGTTTGAGCCTTTTGATACAGCGCGGATGTGATGGATTAGTTTCAATTCCTTTAAGGGGAAAGACTCCTAGCCTGAATGTCTCGGTAGCAACGGGAATGGCTTTATACGAAATTTACCGCCAGCGCGGGCCGAAAAAATTTCACGTCCACGGATAGTGAAATTGGTTGAAAAAAACAGCACAACAGAGTAATTTATGTAAGTAGCTAAAGCCTGGTTATCGGTGTCTCTAGCTACTGAGACCTCACTAGCAAAATCCCGAGTAGAATCTCACCTGGGAAAACACCTAATATGTACTCAAATTAGAGCGCAACTGCATAACAAACAGATAACTCTGAGGATAAAGCACTTTGGTTATTCCCAATTGATCGGCAACTACGGTGATGCAAAATATGCGACTACCGCCAAAATATTGAGCGGTAGCACACTCTGAACAAGTAATAATACATCGGCCGCCCTTACGGACAGGCGAAAGTAGAAGGAGCCTTCTCCCTACTTTCCAACAGGAAATCGACACCAATCTATTTAGATATTAACTTTAAATAGGTTTGGATTGATTCTTTGTAGCATTAAAGCCGCGTAAATAACAAAAGCGCAGGCGTTGCCCGCAGCACCCTGAAAACACCGTTAAATACATTAGAAGAAAAGCAGATGAAAGAACTCTTGATTAGCTTGCTCAACTTTTTCGGATTGGCTTGGTGGGTTGAAGTGAAAACTTCAGCGCCGCGGTGCATTTACTATTTTGGCCCCTTCTTGACGGCTCAAGAGGCGGAATCGGCAAAAGGAGGATATGTAGAAGATATAGAAAATGAAGGTGCAGAAGGTCTTAGTGTTTCCATTCAGCGTTGCAAACCTATTGCTTTGACGGTTGCAGATGATTTGGGAAAGTTTGGTGAGGGAGGGTTTTTGCCTGTTTTGAGCGGCCAGTAGCAGCAGCAGGAATTTTGAGTTTTGAGTTGTCAATTCAAATCCGGTAATATCGGAATTATACTATGCAAGCTAACCCCGATCGCTCTTCGGGACGCTCGCACTGTTTAACTCGGATGCCAACGCCAACGATATAGCTTCAAAACTCTAGACGGTTGGATGATTGATTGCTTCTGAAAAATTCAAAACTCAAGACTCGGAATTGCCCACTGCTTGGGGGTGACTCTCAATCCACCGATCGATATCTGTGACTACCCGATCGGGAATTTCCCAAGGAAATAAGTGGGCTGTATTGGGATAGCACTGCCACTGACTGTCATGAAGGTGGCGGGCTG
>NZ_JAHRFA010000123.1:0-15334 GCF_020883045.1 Microcoleus sp. CAWBG58
CTCAGAAAGAGTAAGATGGGTGTAGCTCATGGGGGTGTCCTTTTGTTGTGGTAAACATTAGACTATCCCTGTGAGTCCCCCTTGGTCAAACTCCTGGGTGTTGCACTTCAGATTTGAACTGGCGATGTCAAATTACAGTGCCCGTGGTGGCGCGGTTATCTGTACTAGCTTAAAGATCGCACAGGCGATCTTTGATGATGATAGCTTTGACGAAACCCATCGATCGCTCTTTTGAGATATATTGTGATTAATTAATTATCTGCGATCGGGTTGCGGGCGATCGCCCGACCGGAGTCCGAGCGCCCAAATTTTGACCAGCTCTAGTTTTTTCCCTGCCAATATTCATCTAATTCTCTCTGGTGTCCTAACCTTTGTGACGAAAGCTTGACAGTTCATCAATTTTGCCAAAAGGCAAATTAGGTGTCAATCGTATCTACCGAGTGGCAGGTACCCAATACCGGCTAATGTTTCTCATTTTACTCGCAAATAATTGAGGACACCTCCCTATTTTTCAAACGCACTCAATGGTAAAAGACAAGCCTCTATCTGCGAATAAAACAGCCATACAGATTAACTTTAATTAACTCTCGTTGACCGCAAATATTGAAGTATCCGCCATCAACAACTCAATTATTTTCAGAAAATCTAACTGCTTAATATCCTTCTAAACTTGCTATCAATGCGAGCATGTTATTCCCAAATTGCGATACCAGAAACCTTGTGTTAGCTCCAACGACGGTCTTACTAGAACTAGAGATCGAGATTTCATTTCCATAAAATATTGAAAGCTTTGAGAGATTCCTGCACATAAGCCGGAGCTTTCCTATGAATCAGATAGTGCTATCCACAGTAAATTATAGTTCTCTACATTTACCGTGTTAAGTGTATCTGCTAGAATTGATAGGGTTCTGTCGCGCAGCTTATATGATTGACGAGGAAAAACAGCAAGATCTAGATCCTAACTCAACTGGGGAAACCCCAGAGGGTTCACCAATGGCAAGCGAAACTCCGCCGGCACCAGCAAACTCTAACGAAGCAGCCGATTGGGAACTCGAACTTGCTCAAGCTTATCAAAGCACCGAGGGCGATCGCAAGGGAGCAAACGCATCCGGGGATCCTGTCACCGGCAATTCCACCAACAGCCCGACAGCAGACGCGGCTGAATCATGGAAGAGGGAACTCGCCTCCGTAAGAGATGAAAAAGAGGCTTTAAAAACTCAGTTGCAAGCCACATCGGCTCAACTAGAAGACCTAAAAAATCAAAATCTCCGCCTAGCAGCAGATTTTGAAAACTTCCGCAGGCGCACCCAAAAGGAAAAAGAAGAGTTAGATTTACAGGCAAGGTGTCTCACGATCAAGCCGCTGTTGCCGGTAATCGACAATTTCGAGCGCGCTCGATCGCACATTAAGCCGCAAAACGACGGCGAAATGAACATTCACAAAAGCTACCAAAGCGTTTACAAGCAAATGGTAGATGGTCTCAAGCAAATTGGGGTTTCTCCGATGCGCCCTGAAGGCGAACAGTTTGACCCCAACCTCCATGAAGCTCTCCTCAGCGAGCCCACAGACGAACACGAGGAAGGAACAATCATCCAAGAACTAGAACGCGGCTACATTCTGGGCGATCGTGTCTTGCGCCACGCCAAAGTGAAAGTTGCAGCGCCTGGGATATCTGTGGTAGCCTCAGATGAAAATCCCGATAGTTCGGAAAGTTAATCGGGACAGAAGCTACTGCATTCCTCGAAGTCACTGACCCCCGAAGAGAATTCGGGGGCACGAAGGTGGCAAACTCACCAACTTCTTAATTCAGGACTAAAAGCAGGTCAGCGCTTTCTCAACAAATTCTGAACAATGTTTTAATGAGTCTGCGATCTTGCATTAAAATATCAAGTTTGTTTCCTACAAATCGAGTCAGGTGATGCTTGTTAAAACAAGCTTAGTCGTTTTTTATACCCCAACTTGTAGTTGGAAGTTTCCAAACATCCCACAAAGTTTTATGAGGCGCTATGGGAAAAATTATTGGAATTGACCTAGGCACGACCAACAGTTGCGTAGCTGTATTGGAGGGCGGTAAACCAGTCGTGATCGCCAATTCTGAGGGCGGCCGCACAACTCCGAGCATCGTAGGATTTGGCAAGGCGGGCGATCGCTTAGTCGGTCAACTAGCCAAGCGGCAAGCTGTAACTAATGCTGTAAATACTGTTTACAGCATCAAACGATTTATCGGGCGCAGGTGGGATGACACGGAAGAAGAACGATCCCGTACTCCCTATACCTGTATCAAAGGCAAAGACGACACCGTTAACGTCCAAATTCGGAACAAAGTTCACACCCCCCAAGAAATCTCGGCAATGGTACTCCAAAAGCTCAAGCAAGATGCTGAAGCTTATTTGGGACAAGCTGTCACTCAAGCTGTAATTACAGTGCCGGCCTACTTCACAGACGCCCAGCGGCAAGCTACTAAAGACGCCGGTACGATCGCGGGTTTAGAAGTCCTGCGGATCGTCAACGAACCGACGGCGGCCGCCCTTTCCTACGGGCTCGACAAGCAAAATATCGAACAGAAAATCTTGGTCTTTGACCTTGGTGGCGGTACTTTCGACGTTTCGATCCTGCAATTGGGAGACGGAATTTTTGAAGTCAACGCCACCGCAGGTAACAACCATCTCGGAGGAGATGACTTTGATGACTGCATAGTTCAGTGGCTGGTAGAAGCTTTCCGGACTCAAGAAGGTAGCGACCTCTCAACAGACAAAATGGCATTGCAGCGCCTCCGAGAAGCTGCGGAAAAGGCGAAAATTGAACTCTCTCTCTCGCAATCCACATCCATTAATTTGCCTTTCATCTCATCTGATGCTAAAGGGCCCAAGCATTTGGAAATGGATCTCTCGAAGGCTCAGTTTGAAAAACTGGTTAGTCATTTGGTGCAGGCGACGATCGATCCGGTGACTCAAGCCCTCAAAGACGCAAGTCTGACCCCGAAAAATATAGACAGGATTATTTTAGTCGGAGGCTCAACCCGAATTCCGGCAGTTCAAGAGGCAATTAGTAAGTATTTTGGGGGCGCGTCTCCCGATAAATCGGTGAATCCCGACGAAGCTGTAGCCGTAGGTGCGGCAATTCAAGCCGGGGTGTTGGGCGGTGAAGTCAAAGATTTGCTTTTGCTAGACGTGACGCCGCTTTCCCTGGGACTCGAAACCTTGGGCGGTGTGTTTACCAAAGTAATCGATCGCAATACAACCATCCCCACCAGTCGATCGCAAATGTACAGCACGGCTGCTGACGGACAAACCTCCGTAGAAATTCACGTCCTCCAAGGCGAGCGCGCATTGGTAAAAGACAACAAAAGTCTCGGCAAATTCCTGCTCAAAGGCATTCCCGCAGCCCCCCGCGGCGTACCTCAAATCGAAGTTACCTTTGAAATCGATGCCAACGGCATTCTCAAAGTTGCCGCAGAAGATAAGGGAACCGGCAAAGAACAAAGCATCCAAATTTCCAATACAGGGGGCTTGAGCGAAACTGAAGTCGAGCGGATGCGACAAGAAGCGGAACTTTACGCCGATGAGGACATCAAGCGCGCTCAAGTAGTCGAACTCAAAAATCAAGCCGACACCCTGGTCTATAATTGTGGTGTCACTTTGAAAACGAACGCTCAATTGCTCAGCGACGACCTCAAAGTCGCAGCCGAATCAGCAGCAACAGCTTTGAAGGCCGCGATGGCTAACCCCGACATCACTGTTGAGGAACTCACCGAGCAAATCGAAGCTTTCAAGCAACTGCTATACTCCCTCGGGACAGCAGTCTACGAGCAAGCCCGCAGCGGGGCAGCCAACTCCTCGCCAGAGGTTGAAAGCGAGATGATTTCAGAACTAGAAGAGGTTGCAGTTACCGACGACAGCCTTTTCCTGACAGAAGAGCTGCTGGTGGCACCCCCCCCGGCGCCACCAGCTCCGCCACAACCGGAACCCAAACCGGAACGACAGTCCAAGCGACAGCCGGAACCACAACCGGAACCCAAACCGGAACGACAGTCCAAGCGACAGCCGGAACCACAACCCAAACCCAAACCGAAGGTTCCCGAACCGGAAGTTGATGAGATGAATCCTTTCCTTTAGCACTGAAAAATTAACAATTAACAATTAACAATTAACAATTAACAATGAAAATTTTTAATTTTTAATTGGTAATTTCAGGAAAGGTCGCCCGTTTCTTTTTCGTACACTTTTTGTTATTTACCTCCAGGCAAGCAGCTTTATGGCCGGTGATTACTATGAAATATTAGGCGTTTCTCGCAGCGCAGACAAAGAGGAAATTAAGCGTGCTTACCGCCGCCTAGCTCGCAAGTACCATCCAGATGTCAACAAAGAATCTGGAGCTGAGGAGCGGTTTAAAGAAATTAACCGTGCCTACGAGGTACTATCGGAACCAGAAACCCGCGCCCGTTTCGATCGTTTCGGCGAACAAGGCGTCAGCGGTGCAGGCGCGCCGGGGTTCCAAGACTTCGGCGACAGCTTTGCTGACATCTTTGAAAGCTTCTTTCAGGGTTTTCAAGGAGGGGCGGGCGCCCAACAGCAAGGTCGCAGACGCAGCGGCCCGGTGCGCGGAGATGATTTGCGACTGGATTTGCGCCTGGATTTCCGCGAAGCAGTTTTTGGTGGGGAAAAAGAACTCCGCATCAAGCACCTAGAAACCTGCGAAACTTGTGCCGGGACTGGCGCCAAGCCGGGAACCAGACCTCAAACCTGTTCGACTTGTACCGGCAGCGGTCAAGTCCGACGCGCTACCCGCACTCCTTTCGGCAGCTTTACTCAAGTTTCTGTTTGCCCCACCTGCAACGGCACCGGGCAAGTGATTGAGGACAAGTGCGAAACTTGTGGCGGCCGGGGCCAGAAAGAAGTGATGAAAAAGCTGAAAATCACTATTCCGGCTGGGGTAGACAACGGTACTCGCTTGCGCGTTTCCAATGAAGGCGATGCTGGCAAGTTGGGCGGGCCTCCAGGGGATCTTTATGTGTTTTTGGCTGTGAATGAAGACCCGCTATTTAAGCGGGACGGCATTAACGTTAATTCGGAAGTGAAGATTAGTTACTTGCAAGCAATTTTGGGCTGCCGGTTGGAAGTGGAAACTGTAGATGGGCCGACGGAATTGTTGATTCCTACTGGGACTCAGCCTGATACGGTTCTGACTCTGGAGAAAAAAGGAGTGCCTAAGTTGGGCAATCCAGTCAGTCGCGGCGACCATTTGATTGCGGTGTCTATTGATATTCCGACTAAGGTGACTGCTGAGGAACGGGAGTTGCTGATGCAGCTTGCTAAGCTGAAGGGCGATCGTACTGGTAAAGGTGGCTTGGAAGGATTTTTGGGCAATTTGTTTCAGAAATAAGCAATTTTTTGACACCCATGGGTGTCAAATTTTCCTGTTTGATGATTCCGTGGCAATTTTTTAAATTCTCTCTCAAAAAAGTGAGACCAATTGGTCTCATTTTGTACAGGTAGAATAATTGTTCGGCAATTTTTTAAATTCTCTCTCAAAAAAGTGAGACCAATTGGTCTCATTTTGTACAGGTAGAATAATTGTTGGGCAATTTGTGGGAATAGTCCTCCAAAAAATGAGACCCATGGGTCTCAAAAATCGGTCGTAGAATAATTGTTGGGCAATTTGTGGGAATAGTCCTCCAAAAAATGAGACCCATGGGTCTCAAAAATCGGTCGTAGAATAATTGTTGGGCAATTTGTGGGAATAGTCCTCCAAAAAATGAGACCCATGGGTCTCAAAAATCGGTCGTAGAATAATTGTTGGGCAATTGGTTCACGATAAAATAAGGCTTTCAGGATTTGAAATGGGAAATTTGAAAAGAAAAGGCAGACTATGAATTCAACATCCAAAATTGAAAATCCCAAATCCCCAGATGCCAAAATCGACCTGCGGGGGACTCCGTGTCCTCTGAATTTTGTCCGCACTAAATTGCGACTGGAACAAATGCCACCGGGTGCTGTTTTGGAAGTGTGGCTGGATGCGGGGGAGCCGATCGAACAAGTGCCTGATAGTCTGAAAATGGAAGGCTATCAAATTCTCGAAACGCAATTTGTTGCGGATGAGTCGGAGTCCGGCTTTTTTGCCATGAAAGTGCAGCGCCCAGAACTCCAGGAAGCAGGATGAGCCTGAATTTGTCCTCCCTCGTCGGTACAGTAGTGGCAGTTCAGGCTAACTTCTACCGAGTCAGGCTAGATCAAGCAGCCGGGATTCACGAGAATATAGCCCTGGCGGATGCTCCCACTCTCCTGTGCACTCGCCGCACTCGACTCAAAAAAATTGGTCAACAGGTGATGGTGGGCGATCGCGTGGTGGTAGACGAACCAGACTGGACTGACCGCCGGGGTGCAATTTCAGAAGTCTTCCCCCGCCGCACAGAACTCAACCGCCCGCCTGTCGCTAATGCCGATCGCATTCTCCTGGTTTTTGCCCTCGCCGAACCCGATTTAGATCCCGCCTCATTAACTCGGTTTTTAGTCAAGGCAGAATCTACAGGTTTAGAGGTGAGTTTGTGCCTGAACAAATGCGATTTGGTCACAGCCGAGGAGTTGGAACAGTGGCGCGATCGGCTTTCACGTTGGGGCTACGAACCAATGTTTATTAGCGTTCGCAGCGGTTTAGGAGTGCAGGAAGTTGCCACAAATTTTCAAAATAAAGTTTATGTCGAAAAAGTAACTTCCCAGCATTTATCGAACAAAATAGATGGTTCTCTGTTGCCTTCTGAGGAGAACCCCCTACTAGCAAAATTGGCTCATCCGTTAGCTCCGTTAAATTCCGTACAAAATCCCTTGCCGAACTTTCTCCACAGCCACACCCAAGACAAAATAACGATAATTTGTGGGCCTTCTGGCGTCGGCAAGTCCAGCTTGATCAACCAACTGGTTCCCGCCCTCAACCTGCGAGTCAATGCTGTTTCGGGCAAACTCGGCCGCGGGCGCCACACCACTCGCCACGTCGAACTATTTGAACTCCCCGACGGCGGGCTGTTGGCTGATACTCCGGGCTTTAATCAGCCGGCTCTCGAATCGGATCCGTCGGAGTTAGCTCAATATTTCCCAGAAGCTCGTCAAAGGTTGGCTTTGGGTAACTGCCAGTTTAGCGACTGTTCGCACCGCGATGAGCCTAACTGTGTGGTGCGGGGCGATTGGGAGCGCTACCAGTATTATTTGAATTTTATGGAAGAGGCGATCGTCCGCCAGCAAACTCTGCAAAACTCTAGCAGCGCCGAATCCAGTTTGAAGCAGCAAACCAAGTCCGACGGTACACAGCAGTATGAACCGAAACTGCAAACTAAAAAATATCGTCGCTCTTCCCGCCGCCTGCAACACCAGTCGCTGCAAGATATGTGTCAAGAAGACTTAGAAGAATTCTGAGCAAGTCGCCACCGCCGATCGCCCGTGAGGAGTCTGACAATATTACCAAGACTTACCCAGGAACGGGATTTGATGGATTGACACTCCCCACCGATGAATCGGGGGGATTCTTCTCTCAGCGAGCCAACTTACCCTAGCAGGCTTGCGCCAACTAAAATAGAGGTCGATTCTCCAGAAGCGTTGCTTGCGTCGAGCGCAAAGGTTCCTGTGTGCCCCACAGTACCCAATCCTGACTTCAGGATAATTATGGCAGCGTTGTGGTCGCGATCTAATCTACATCCACATTGACAAACATGAGTTCTCGTAGACAAAGATTTCTTAACCACAACACCACATAAGGAGCATTCTTGCGACGTATACGCAGGATTGACCGCAATGGTAATCCGTCCGAATACCCGCCCAAAATACTCTAACCAAATGCGAAATTGATACCAGCCCGCGTCACTAATGGACTTAGCGAGACAATGATTCTTAACCATGTTCTTAATCCGCAAATTTTCATAGACGACTACATCGTTAGATGTGATTACGCACCGCGCCAATTTGATGGCATGGTCTTTACGTTGTCTACTTATTTTGAGGTGAACTCGTCCTAATTTAACTCTAGCCTTATGTCTATTGCTAGAGCCTTTTACTTTGCGAGAAACGAGGCGCTGCGCCCGTTTCATCTTTCGCGCACCTGTTCGATAGAACTGAGGATTTTCAACTTTGTTACCTAATGAATCGGTGTAAAAGCTTTCTAGTCCGACATCTAAGCCAATAGTTTGATGAGTTGGTTCTCTGACTTCCTGACGTTCCACTGAAATACAAAACTGAACGTAGTAGCCATCCGCTCTTCTTACCAATCGAACCCTTTTGATTTGGTCGGGTTGGTAGAAGTTCAGCTCGCGAGTACCTTTCAACTTCAGCTTGCCTATCCCCTTTTTATCGGTAAAGACAATTGACTTTCGATCGAGAGCTAGTTTCCATCCCGAAACTTTATATTCAACCGAGCGATTATCTTTCTGGAACTGGGGAAAACCTTTTTTACCAGCAATCTTACTCTTGCAGTTGTCGTAGAATCGGGAAATTGCCGACCAAGCGCGTTCGGTTGCCGCTTGACGGGCTGTTGAGTTGAGTTCATCTGCAAACGGAAATTCCTTCGCTAGTATGGCGCTTTGCTTGTTCAGGTCGTACTTATTGCTCTTCGGATTGTCCATCCAAAAGTGGATGCACTTGTTCCGAATGAACTGCACAGTACGAATCGCGTCATCAATAGCTGCGAACTGCTCGGGTTTTCCGTATGTTTTGAACTCAAAAACTAGCATTGGAACTTGATGTCTTACGCTGACCATTATAGCGCAAAAATCATGAATCGACAAGGAAAATCAAAAGATTGTAGGTGGAAGACAGCCTTACTCCGAGTTCATCCCCGTGATGCAAGCCAGGGGACGAACTCTCGTTTTCCGGTAAGATACTTCTTTGCAGCCCGAGGCCTTGGGCTGCAAGACCCGGTTTCTTTAGTGGCGAGTGCGTAAGTCCTGAGTACATTAATCGCTAAAATTAAATGGCCTTAGATTTGTAAAAAAAAGTAGAACAGAAGCAAAAGTTAGCGGGTAATGCAGGAGCAAAAATATTGTGAATATTCAAGAACTGTTTCAAAAAGGCGGCCCCGCAATGTGGCCCCTGTTAGTGTTATCGATTCTCTCTGTAAGCACAATTATCGAGCGTTTGTGGTTCTGGGCAAGCCTCTTGAGCAAAGAGAAGCAGATTGTTAACCGGATTCTCGACGCGGCACGCAGCGATTGGGGGGCGGCTAACGAGATTGCCAGACAAGCCAACCGACAGCCGATCGGGCGATTTCTGTCTGCACCCTTGCGCCTGTACAATCCTGAACCGGACTTATTTCGACTGGCACTCGAAGCAGCCGCCGATGAAGAGTTGGCTTCGATGCGCCGTGGCGACAAAATCTTAGAAGCGACGATCGCTCTCGCCCCTTTGCTGGGCTTGCTGGGAACAGTTTTGGGCTTGATTAACTCCCTCAGTTCCATCCGTCTGGGCGACATCGGTACGGCGGCAACCACTGGCGTGACTTTGGGGATTAGCGAGGCGCTGATCACGACTGCGAGTGGGATGGTAGTAGCAATTTTTACCTTGGCGTTTTATCGGATATTTCAAGCTTTTTTGTTCAACCAAGCCAAAATATTTCGCAAAGCTGGAAATGAAATGGAATTGCTCTACAGACAATATTGGCCGACTGCTAATGCTAAAGGTCGATCGCCCGGTACAGAGCACAACAATTCTTCCTTTGGTTCCGATGGTTTGAACAGGCGTTATCTCAATTCTCAAGAATCGGGGGAACGTCTCAGGGAGCCGAAATTAAAAGGTTCCGAGCCAGATGTTGATTCAACTTCTAATAATTAGAACAAAGGAGAACGAATGAAGATTCACTTAGATAATCCTGGTGAAGAGGCTCGGATTGACCTAATCCCTTTAATTGATGTGATCTTTTGCATTCTGACGTTTTTTCTGCTGGCTGCTTTGCAACTGACTCGCCAGCAATCGATTAATGTCGATTTGCCGAAGGCGAAAACGGGACAAACGCAGATGCGAGAGATGCTGATTGTCAGCATTGACGATTTCGGGCAAACTTATATTGACCAATTGCCTGTTAATTACCAGCAGCTCGATCGGGTTTTAAAGAGTTTCCGACAGCAAAATCCTACCGGGTTGACGGTATTGTACGCTCCTCAAAATGCGAAGTATGCCAAAGTTGTAGAGGTTTTAGACAAATTGCGAGAGGTAGGAGGCGATCGAGTATCTCTAGCAACTCTTCCTAGTTCAGCTCCCTCTGCCCAGCCGAACAATCAGCCACTTCCCAATTCCGGGATTCCTGCGGCACCTTCGGGCAATTACCCTCAACCTCTGCCGTCTCCCGTAGATCCTGGGCAACAGCAGCTCAATCCCAATCAGTTTCAATCTCCTCTCCCGGCTCCGGGGCAGCAGCAGTTCAATCCCAATCAGTTTCAATCTCCTCTTCCAGCACCGGGACAGCAGCCGAGCAACTCTGGGGGAAATCTAGGAATTCCTCCCGTTTCGCCCGCACCCATTGCCCCCAATTCCAGGCCCGGAGCTGCTACTCCACAGCCGAATGTCCCTCCCTCCAATTAGCGAGTGGAAACGCTTCTAAGTTCGGAAGCAGTGTGGCCGATTTAGCAGGTGTAGCCGATCTAACGAATAGATGTTGAGGCTTGAACTCCCAAGCAAGCAAACGATTTGATAACCGATACAAGGAAGAAACTAAGGGAGAAGAAATAAATATAAATTCTCCCACTCTCCCCATCTCCCCTCACCCGCTCTCCCCCTCAACCAGAGAGAATTTTCTCGCTAGTTGGTATAAATCGCTGCAATTATTTTGGTTCATACTGAGCCTTTTTTCTTTTGACAACTAGATAGAGTGGTATAAGTCTGCGGAAGGAACTTTTGCGGACATCCTGCCATCTCTACGATTAAGTTATTTCTTGGGAAAGATGGTAATTTTGTCAAATCATTGTTACCTTTTGTAATATACTAAAGCGAGATAGGCTTGCGGGACATCCTGAAACCAACAGCCGATCGCTGAAGCAACTTACAGAAACAACTTACAAATCTGGTTAATCCAGGTTTCACTGTCAAGTCACTTTTACTTACTACAGGAGTCAAAGTCATGAGCCAACCAGCAGAATTGTCTTTGGAGCAGCAATTTAGCCTGTGTTCCTTCAAAACACAGGTAAGTGGCATGAGCCGCGAGCAAGCTCAGGAGTTTTTGGTCAAGCTTTACGAGCAAATGATGTTGCGCGAAACCATGTACCGCCATTTTCTCAAACACCATTGGGGTCTAGAGCCCAATCCAGGCGTTGAGTAGCCTAGAGTCGCAGTCGGCGACCTCCGTCTCTTACTCTCTTCCCTCAGGCGGAAAGGAGTTGGGGGTGATGGGGCGTCACTCGAAGATACAAGGCAAGAATATCCTCAGATCTCGACATTGATATACGGATGAATTTATCAGATTAGAGGTATTGGGTAGAAACAATTTTTACCTACCTATCGAGAACTCATCCTCGGGTCTAGACAAACTCGCACTTTATTGTCTTTTGATTCTACTAAAAGTTGGGAGCGAGTCTCCGCAATAGTCCGATCGACGATCGCAGCACAAAGCAACAATAATTTATCGCTCCCCCTCTCAAAAATTATAAATTTTTCTAGAATATCTATATTTTTTTTGCAATAAATTAAATCCCTAAATTCCGAAATTGGGTAGAATCAATTAATAATATCTAATTTCCAGAAATGTAAATTGTTTGATATAGCTTTTCTCGAAAATATGAGGTCGGTCTGACAATTGGTAATGGGAAAAAAGGTAATGGGTAATTGGTAAGCGATATGTCTTACAACCCTTCTGAGGCTTCTCTGCGGTAAAGATGGTTTTCGCGCGTGCATTCTCCCTGATTGTCGCAGCATAATTTGAAATAACTCATCTTTATGAGAACCGCTAGAGCGCGAGCTTAACACTTCACTAAAGCCTTTAATCTACTGTAGAGTTAGATTTGCACGGCGCTAGCCCTCTCGAGTTGCAAGCGATGCCTTTGAGCAAGAATTGAGCAAGTCGGACATCAACAGGCGATCTCCGACAAGCAAAACCTTTAATTTTCTACTCTAGTTCTAGATCGCGCAACTGGTAACTGTGAACTACCTACACCAACCGCAAAACGGTATGGTCTAGGCTTCCCAATTCATCGGGAATCGCCAAAGCGAACTCCGTAATTCTGTTGGACTTACATTCCCTCCAAGGGCAGGAGTCCTGGTTCCCAAGACCCAATTATGGCGTGACAATCATTACTAGCTACTTTGCCCGCTTGGCGATCGCGGACTTGACTGCTTGGTTTTCACAATCGCTGTAGCGTTTATGCTGTCTATAGTTCAATTATTATATCAAAGATTGTTTGTTTCGGCGGTGATGGTCTTCCTGTCCTTCGGAATCGGTCAACCATCTCACCTCAACAAACCTGGCTTTCATCCCACACCAATCTGTAAACGATATGATGTGGGGATTCCCGCCGAACTAGCTAAAAAGAGTTATTCCGACTGACGTTCCAGAGTTGCCTCCATCGTACTCGTCAAGTAATGACCAGACATGATGCCACTAGATTGGTAGTAACGATTTTCATCAACGCGGTGGAGGGTATCAAAACCCGTCCGCCGCTGGCGTTCATCTCCGAGTACCCAGTAACGTTGGACGATCGACTGGGGAGCAATCCAACCTTCGCCCTCGACTCGGCCGAGTTCGCTGTGTTGGAGTACAAAAGTATACTGTCGCTCATCGTTGTTGAGGTGTCCTCGGTACTGCAAAATAATCTCTTCGCGATCGCCTCCTGGAAACACGAGCTTCGTCACCATACTGAACCAATCTGTTCGGTTCCAGCTCACTAAAGTTTTGCCTTTCACCGTAATTGGCACGCCATTGCGCTCAATCCAACTTCCTTCGAGCGTCCATTGGCCAGATTCCATTAAAAACGTGTGAGCCACAGTGCTGTTCCTATGCTTTTCCTGCTGGCTACAATGCTGGTGCAACAACGCACAGCCGTTGTCCCTCAGACTCTATGCTATCATGCCCAACTGTGCCAACAAGAGTTAATTTCTCCTAACAGAACCGGCGCGCAAGCACCAGTAACTTGAGGCAGATTGCCGGGAATACCCCGAACCCGCCAGACGGCTAAAACCGCGAAAGCGATCGCCTCTTTAAAATCTACACTCAAGCCTGCCTCAGAAGTAGTCAACACTTGCACTGGATGCAATTGTGCTTGCAATCGGCGTTTCAAGTAGAGATTGTGGCTGCCGCCCCCGCACAATAAAACTCGATCGGGCATCTGCGGCAAAAAAGTTTGGTAACTGTGAACGATCGAAGCAACAGTCAGTTCCGTCAAAGTAGCCAGCACATCGGCAGGACTGAGGTTGTAACCTTGAGCCTCGACCAAACAACGGTTAAAATAGTCTACACCAAATAACTCTCGCCCTGTAGATTTGGGCGGTGCTTGGATGAAAAAATCTTGCTGTAGCCAATTCTCTACTAAAGCTTGACAGGGAGTGCCGCTTGCCGCCCAAGCTCCACCTTCGTCACAAGTTTTTGTGCCGTCACAGAAGTGCTGCACTGCCAAGTCTAACAGCGAATTTGCCGGCCCGGTATCCCAACCCAAGATACCCTCGCCCAGAGGAGGAGCCGCAGACTTGTCAGCCAATTCCCGATTTTTAAAGGCAGGAAGATAAGTAAAATTGCCAATTCCGCCGAGATTTTGGATGCAGAGATTGCGGTTGGGTTCGGCAAGCAGGCAGGCGTCAACTATTGGGACTAAGGGTGCTCCCTGACCTCCTGCTGCAATGTCTGCCGATCGAAAATTGCTCACAGTCGTAATGCCTGTCAATTGCGCGATGAGCCCGCCCCGCCCGAGTTGCAAGCTGTAACCCATGTCTGAGCCGGGGCTAGGTGCAGCAGAAAAACTGCTCTTTTCCGTATTCCCTGGGGGTCGGTGGTAGACAGTTTGACCGTGAGAGCCGATTAATTCCGCCTTATCATATTCTGTTTGAATTGTCAATGCTGCCTTGGCAAATTCTTGGGCGATCGCATCATCTAATTTAGCGAACTCAGCCATGGACAACGCTGAACCACTGCAAACTGAGAGAATTTGCGATCGCAAAGTAGCAGGATAAGGGAAAGTCTTGCCGGCCACCAACTGCACTTTTAAGTCTGCTTGGGAACCGACCACATCCACTAAAGCAGCATCAATGCCATCCACCGACGTGCCACTCATCAAACCGATAACGCGAACCATTCGATTTTAGATTTTAGATTTTTTGATTGGGGGATTGGGAGATTTTTAGGTGTGCGAGGGCGCGAGGATATTATTTGAGGTCGATCGTCACGATCACCACAGTAATATTGTCCCGTCCTCCTTTATCCTTGGCGGCTTCAATCAAAGCAGTTGCAGCGCCCTCGCAGGCGCGAATCGACTTCAGAGGCGAAGCAATCAAAGGATCGGAAAGTTCCTCAGTCAAGCCGTCGCTGCACAGCAACAAGCGATCCCCAGGCTTTACGTCCACCGGCAGAATATCTATCTCGTGCAAATCGTCGCGGCCCAAACACTGGGACAAAACGTGACGCCAAGGATGACTGCGAGCCTGATCCGGAGTCAGGGCCTTTCTTTTGACAGCCTGAGCCACCCAAGTCTGGTCTTCAGTAATCTGATCCAAATGAGATCCGTGCAGCCGATACAAGCGAGAGTCCCCGATATTAGCGCACCAAGGTCTGCCCTCATCCCTAAAGATCAGAACCACAGCCGTAGTCCCCATATCAGCGCGCTCGGGATGTTCGAGCTGATCGGTCAAAATTGCTTGATTGGCAATTAACAAAGCCTTTTCCAACAACAGGGGAGAATCTTCAGGCCCTTCCCAATGTTCGAGCAAATAAGATTGAATCGCCCCAGTCGCAATCCGACTGGCTTCTTGACCTCCCGCGTGTCCTCCCATGCCGTCGGCCACTATGAAAAATCGCCCGTCAGGGTCTATGTAGTACGAATCCTGATTTACGGAACGAACTAGCCCTGTATCTGTCTTACCTGCGAAAGAGCGTTTCATAGATTGGTGCTTGGACTCATCGAACTTAAAAGCTTGATTTAACGGGTGCAATTTTTGATTACAAAACTTAAAATTCCGAACGGTACTGAAATTTCTGCCGATCGCGAGTCTTGGAAAAATTGCACTTCATTAGCCTTACATTGTAGATCGTCTGATGCCATTAGTCACAAGTTAAGCTAAAAACACTGTTGTCAATGAGTAATCTTACTCATTTTTTACCGAGATACCAATTAAAATATGACTCCATTTGTTGCCTTATTATTGCCAAAAAATTGTTCGGGACT
>NZ_JAHRFA010000124.1:0-3575 GCF_020883045.1 Microcoleus sp. CAWBG58
GGGGAGGGGGGGAGGTTTCGGATGTTTGTGATTCGTTTGGGGGTGGGGGGGAGATTTGGGGGAGTTCGATCGCCCTTCCTTCTAATAGTTGGCCTCGTGCGGTTTGCAAATTTTGGGCGATCGCCCAACCCTCGGACTGCAACCGTTGTAAAGTCAAATCTGGAGAGTCAATCAAATCTCTGAGGGGTTCAGCGACTTTCCCAAAATCAGGCAATTGCAGCATTCCAGCTAAGCCGGAGAGTTGGTAATAAACCTGATTGAGGGCGGTGACGCTTTTTGCTAAATCTGCCTCCGAAGCTTGGGAAAGCTCGGTTTCTAGGCGATTGAAGATTGGCGGCAATTCGTGTTCAAAAATCAGTTTCAGGGTTTCCGGGGCTGCCGATCGACTGGCTGCGGGGACTGGCGGCGGCCCCGGCTTGCCGTACTTTGCCTCGAACTGGGCGTGAATTTGGGCGATCGCCTCCAGGTTTTCGGTTTGATCGGGAGTGCTGGCATCCGAGTGCGCGATCGCTTCGGTCGCAATCTTTTTGAGAGTGTCCACCCCTTGCAGCAAAACAGTTATAGTAACCGGTTCCAGGGCTGACAAGTCCGTGCGATCGCGCAAAATGACAAAACAGTCCTCCAGCGTGTGAGCCGCCGTAGATACGTCTTGAAAGCCCAACATTGAACCCGCACCTTTAATCGAGTGAGCGGCCCGAAACATTTCTTTAACAGCCGCTTGTCGCTGTTTCAAATCTGCGCCTTCCATCGCCAGCAGGTGAGTCTCCATGGACTGAAGAAACTCTTGTGTTTCTGCGGTAAAAGCATCTATTAATTCGTTTAAATCATCATCATTCATACTAATTATATCAATTCCGAGCTTATGTCTAGCCGTATAGTCAGAATATAAAATTTAAACATATTATAGCGGATCTCACGCCTGATGAGGTACACCCGATCATGTAAATATCAGGATTTGCCAGCATTTTTTGTACCTCACCTACCTGAGAAATGCTATATATTATTTGCGGTTTTAGATGATTGGCGATCGCTGGTTTTATTTGCGATCGCCACTCAATCACTCTGACAGAAAGCTTGCACTTGTGCTGAAGATAAGCCTAATATTTCAGCAACTCGATCGACATCCATCCCCGCAGCCATCAGATTTTGGGCAGCTTGACGCAGTTGAGCTTGTGCTTGTTCTTTCTCTAATTGTGCTTGTTCTTTCTCCACTCGTTCTTGTTCGGTATCGGTCAGCAGCCAATTGCCTTGGCGATCGCACCATCGCAGCCAACTACTTGGCACATCTTCAAAAACTCCCGACCAAACACCTAAACCAATCTCTAAATCAGCCAACCAGATGCGAGGATTCTGCGGTTGAATTGACTGTTTGAGGTAGCATCCACCCTCCAATTTAAAATATCGCAATTGTTGCGTGTACCGACTGTAAACGATGTAGTGCGGCACTCGCAAATACTGCTCGTAAACCTCAAATTTACCTGGCGGTGTTGTACGTGTCAGTGGATTTCGTTCTGCTTCGTCTACCGCTTCCGAGTTATTGGAGGCTTGACTGTAAAAACGTCCCAAATCTTCGCTTTCAGTTCCCGGCGACAAGAATTCAACTACCACATAAGGAAACTTTCCTTCCTGCCAGCTTACATAACTGCGACGGAGTTCTCTACCTTCGTACAAACGCGAGACATTTACTACTAGAAACCAATCGGGACGTTTGTGCCATAAATGATGTTTGACATCGTAGTAAAGATTGAGATCCGAAGCTGTGAAACAATTTTCCCGTGAGTAGTTAATTAAACGTAGGGTTCGGCTTAACAATTGGGGTTGTAAATCGTGAAATTCGTCGGGCAAACCAGGTTCCTCCGGGTCTTCGCTGGGTAGATCGTACATCGTCGGCAGAGTTTCGGACGACGAATTTGGCGGATCTATTTGCTCAATTTGCTCAATTCGCGTGGTGGGAATCTGAACCATTGTCACCTCCGATCGGTTTCAAACTTACAGCAGATTGCAGGTTTATGAAGTCGGTGGGGGGTAGGCACGGGGGCATTGGTGTCAACTTAACCCTGAAAGCCATGAGAAATTTCGCTTTCACCCCAGTCTAGATCCCCCTAAATCCCCCTGATAGTCGGGGGACTTTGAGAAAATTCCTGTCCCCCCCTTCCCAATCTAGATCCCCCTAAATCCCCCTGATAGTCGGGGGACTTTGAGAAAATTCCTGTCCCCGCCTTCTGTAGGGGCGGTGCCCCCGTGCCCGCCCTCTTAGCTAGGGGGGATCTGAGTTTAATAGTTAAACAGCAGTCTCTGACTGGGTTTAACGTTAAGTTGACACTCCTTGGGCACGGGGGCACTACCCCCTACAAAATCCCCGTTTTTTGGAGAATGAAACCGCCCTGCCCTGGTTGGGGGGGTCTACAATGTACTTCCTCGGACGCAATCTGCTGTAATTCAATATTAATCTAATTTGCTAGTTATCTTTTTCAAGTTTCGCATTGCCGATTTGTCCCGAATTGGGTGAATATAATACAAACACATCTTAAATTATTACTTATGCCTCTGGGGGGTTGTAGATGGTTGGCGATCGCCTGTCTCATTTACAAGCGGTCATTACACGAAGAGTTAGGATTGTAAATGCGAAGAAGCTAAGAGAAAAACAATACTGACATCCTGCACGAAATTGGAGATAACCCAATGCTCAAAAACGATATTGTTCCGGATCGGATTTTTACTATATCAAATGTTCTTTCCCCAGAAGAGTGTGCTGAGTATATTACATTAACAGAAAATATTGGCTATACACCCGCCGGTCTGACTGTCGGCCAAGATCGATATGAAATGAATCCACAAGTTCGCAATAACGATCGCGTAATTTTGGATGATGAGGAACGTGCAGAAGAGTTGTGGGGTCGTGTTGTTGACTGTATTCCGGCTGCGATCGATCGATGGACGGCAATAGGACTTAATGAGCGCTTGCGATTTTACCGATATGACTCCGGTCAGCGGTTTGCACCGCATGGGGATGGTCCACATTTCAGGAAAAATGGGGATTGCAGTCAATTAACTTTCATGATTTACCTGAATGATGAATTTGAAGGAGGAGAAACTCATTTTTATTTGCACCACAACTATTTAGAATTATTTGAGCCAGATGTGGTGCCTAGTCTATCTATAGTTCCTAAAATTGGTATGGTGCTGTGCTTTATTCATGAGTTAAGACACGAGGGTTCTCGCGTTATTAGTGGCAGGAAATATGTACTGCGATCGGATGTAATGTACTCTATGTAGACGGCGACGTTGTAATTGAGTTAAGTGCCATACAATTGAAATCTGGCATCATTACTAAAAACCATGTTTATTAATGACAATCGCTCGAACTCGATATTATTTGCGATCGCAATCCAAGCTGTTGCCGCACTGCTTGCAAGGATTTTCCTCTTTTTGCCTGCGGGCGATCGCTTGGAAGCGGCACATCGGAAGCCAAAATAACTGGCTTTTTTAGAGCAGCGAGAAATAAGTTTAATTCTTCTTGAAGTTCTTCCAATGATTATCCAAAAGGTGCTACTTCTTTTTCAGAATCGAAATAA
>NZ_JAHRFA010000124.1:3675-15072 GCF_020883045.1 Microcoleus sp. CAWBG58
GATTGGTTTGTAGTGAGGACTTTAGTCCGCATCTAAGAAAGGACTAAAGTCCTCACTACAAACCTTTGACTAATAACTAACTCCTAAAATTAGCCACCGACTTTTGCAGTTTGCTGACAGAACCAGAATAAGATTGGTTTGTAGTGAGGACTTTAGTCCGCATCTAAGAAAGGACTAAAGTCCTCACTACAAACCTTTGACTAATAACTAACTCCTAAAATTAGCCACCGACTTTTGCAGTTTGCTGACAGAACCAGATAAATCATCAAGCGATGCTTTGACATCCGAACCTTTTTGGGCAGTTGTATTAGCAATCTCATTGACTTGCTGCATACTGTTAGAAATTTCCTCAGCCGACACAGTTTGTTTAGCGGAAGCGCGGGTAATATTCTGCACCAAAGCATTCATTTCTCGACTAACCTCGATGATGGCATTCAGGTGAGTTTTAGCTTCGCTGGCTAGCTTAGTACCTTCCACTACCTCCAGTGTCCCCGATTCCATTGCCTTCATCACGCGGCTGATTTCTTCTTGAATTGTACCGACAATTTCCGAGATTTCCTCAGTCGCGCCGGCCGATCGCTCTGCAAGCTTCCGCACCTCTTCGGCGACAACCGCAAAACCTAAACCTTGTTCGCCCGCTCTGGCTGCTTCAATCGTAGCATTGAGAGCTAACAAATTGGTTTGGGAAGCCAGTTGAGAAATCGAAGTGACGATTTTGCCGATTTGTTGCGAAGATTCGCCCAAGCGTTTCATCATTTTTGAGGTAGAGGCGATCGTCAATCGGAGCTCGTTAATGCCTTCGACAGCGCGATCGACCGCCATACCGCCGACTTCTGCGGTGTGAGAAGACTGCTGGGCGACGGTTTCGGCGCGCACCGAAACATCTCGCACGTCGCGGATCGAATTCACGATTCGCTCGATTTCCCGCATGATTGCAGATATTTTTTCTGCTTGAACTTCCGCCTGTTGAGTGAGTTCGCTGGTATTGTTAATTGACTCGCCGGTGGCAGATGTTACCTGTTCTGCTAAAGTTTGAATTCCCGTTACCACCTTCCGCAGAGAACCAATTAAAAAGTTAAAAGAGTCGGCGACAGCACCTAAAACGTCATTCGTTACTTCCGCCTTGACTGTCAAATCCCCTTGAGCTGCGCCTTTAATTTCTCCCAACAGTTTGAGAACTTGCTGCGTCATCGAATCAGCTTCGGCTTTGCGTTCGGCGGCCAATTTTTCCAGTCCTTCCTCTGCCTCTTTGCGCTCGGTAATGTCAAAGCGGATGGCGATATATTTGACTATGGTACCGCTAGTATCGAAGATAGGGGCGATCGTGGAATCTACCCAATAAAACGAGCCATCTTTGCGCCGATTTTTAACTTCCCCTTTCCACACCAAACCGCGAGAAATTGTCAGCCACATTTCGGCAAAAAATGCTTTGGGATGGTAGCCAGAATTGACAATGCGGTGGTCGCGGTGCAGCAGTTCTCCCATGCTGAAACCGGATATTTGGGTGAATCTTTCGTTAACGTAGGTGATTGTGCCTTTGAGGTCAGTTTCGCTGACGATCGCAGCTTCATCGAGGGCATTTTGCCGCGTTTTGAGTTCTTGCAGCAAGCGTTCCTGTGCCTCGGCCAACTGCTGCATCTGCTGCTGCGATGCTTTTTCCTGGGTGACGTTGCGACAAACGATTACACCGCCTTTAATCCCCCCCGTTTCGTCTTTAAGTGGTTTGCCGCTAACTTTCACCCACAGCCCCTCTGGTTTGCCTGCGTGGCGGGTGAACACCTCTACTTCGTGTACTGATTCTCCTCGAATCGTGCGGGCTAAAGGGATCTCGGCTGCGGGATAGGGAGTGACGGTATCGGCCAAGAATAAACCGTATTTTGCCGACCACTCCTCGGGGGGAGTATCTGTCGAACCCAAGCCAAATATATCTGTGGCGGCGGGGTTGAACAACACAAAATTTCCATTTTCGTCAGCAGCAATCACGCCGTCGCCGATGTTGTCTATTAATAATTGCAAGAGATTGCTTTGTCGTCTAAATTCGTTTTCAGAAGTGGCTAGTTGGGCTGTTGTTTCTTGCAGTTGACTAATTGTTTGTTTGCTTTCGGTAATGTCGCGCGCGACTGCATACATGATCTTTTCTTCCATTAGCGGTCGCGATTTCCAGGACAGCCATTTGTAGGAACCGTCTTTACAGCGGTAGCGATTTTCAAAAGATATTGTTTCGGCACCGCCGGCTACTTTTGCCGTTTCTGCCAAGGTTTTTTCCACGTCTTCGGGATGGACGAAATCAAGAAAAAATTGGTCTTGCAGTTCTTCTACTGTGTAGCCGAGGGTTTTTGCCCAAGCGGGATTGAGGCGCGTGAATTTGCCTTCAAAATCGGCAATGCAAAGCAAGTCTAGGGACAGGGTGAAAAATCGATCGCGCTCTGCTTCGGCTTTTTTGCGATCGGTAATTTCGATCGCCACACCGCCAACACCGATCGGTTTCCCGTCCTCTCCGGCCAAAGGAAAGTAAGAAGCCAGCCAATCTCGGATTACGCCCGGTTGATTGACGGTTGTACCTGCAACCTCAATATTTAAAAGCGGCTGGTTGTTTGCCAAAACCCCCTGCAAAATCGGCTGTAGAGTATCGACCATTTCCGGTATCACTTCTGTGACGGTTTTGCCTAGGTGCTCGGCAACTGAGGGCCCTGTAGTTTCTGCCAAACTTTCGTTGACTTGCACGAACCGCAACTTGTCGTCAAAAATAAACATTGAGGCTGGGGACGCTGCGAAAAATGCGTCAAAGCGGGATTGACGCAAAACTAATTCTCGTTCTAAATTTTTGCGATCGGTAACTTCCAGAACGAAAGCACCGATACCAAGGGGTTTGCCGTCCTCTCCCGGCAAAGGAAAGTAAGAAGACAGCCAATCCCGCACCACATCTGGGTGGGCGGTGGTAGCGTGGGCGACTTCGAGATTTAAAATCGGTTCGTTGGTACTCAAAACCTGCTGGTACAGCGGGCCGAGCACCGGTGCCATTTCCGGTTCGGCTTCCCATAGGGTTTTGCCGATGTATGCTGAAGCAGGCTGACCTCCAAGTTCGGCAAGCTTTTCGTTGAACTGCATGAACCGCAGTTGGTCGTCGGTGATGAACATTCCCGCTGGTGCTGCGGCGAAAAAGGCATCAAAGCGAGCTTGACGCAAAGAAAGCTCTCGTTCTAGGGCTTTGCGATCGCTCAGATCCCGGCCTTCTGGAATTAATAGCACGACTTTGCCGCTCTCGTCTTTGATTGGTTTGAGGGAGAAGTCAACGGTTGCTACTGCACCGCCGACAACTAACAAGTCCGCTTCGTAGCGAACTACCTCGCCGGCGGCGGCTTTGGCGACAGCTTCTCGTACCTGTTGCTTGACTTCTGGGGAAATCTGCCACCACGGGGTTTCCCAAAACGGCTTGCCTACTACCTCTTCAATCCCCACCTCAGCGGCAAGGAGGGCTGTTTGGTTGATTTCCAAAACAGTACCGTCTGGCTCTAGCAGCCCCATGAATTGTAACGATTGGTCGAAAATGGCTCGGAACAGTCTTTCGCGATCGCGCAGCATTTCTTCTGCCCGTTTGCGATCGCTGATGTCGCGGGTAACTGTTGCCAACCCCATCGGCTCTCCTGTTTCTGGGTGTTTGACTGTAAATAGGCTGTAGTCAACGGGAATGCGATCGCCGGTGCGAAAGTGCTTCAACCGAAACTCGCCCCGCCAAGAGCCAGTCTCCATGACGCACGGCATAATTTCTGCTGTGAATTGCTGGAGGTCTTCGGGAAAAAAGAATTCCCCCGTATTCTTAGTTTTGAGTTCTTCTGGAGAGTTGAGTCCCACTAGCTTCGTGCCAGCGGGGTTCAGGTAAAATGGCTCTCCCTCCATTGTTGCCATCCCGATAAAATCCGAGCTACTTTCGACGATCGATCTCAATCTTTGATTTTCGATTTCGGCTTGCTTGCGCCCTGTAATGTCGTTGTTAGTTTCTAAAATTGCCTTAGGTTTTCCCTGTTCGTCTCGCTGCAAATTCCAGCGGCTGAATACGGTAATTTTGGTGTGGTAATTGGTGGTGTGAATCAGTTCTCCTTCCCAATAATCCCGCTCTTCTAACTGCGCCAATATTGCTGCTAAAGGTTGGGGGAAAATAGTATGGAATAGAGTGTGGGTGAGTTGACCCAAAGCTTCTTGTTTCGTGAAGCCGTACATTCTCTCGGCGCCTTGGTTCCAATAATTAATCGTGCCGTCAATATCCCGAACAATCAAAGCATCGCTAGCAAGGTCGAGCATTTGCAAGTTCTGCTCCAAGATTTGTTCCGTGCGCTTGCGTTCTGTGATGTTGCGGGCGATCGTTGACATAAATTCAACTTCTGAGCTCTGGGATTTGTGGGCAATAATTACTTGGGAAACCGGTATTTCTTCGCCGTCTAAAGTCTGCCAAATTGTCTCGCCGCTCCACACCCCGTCCCGGCAAGCTGCGGGGATACCAACTTCCATCAGAGCGTCCATACTTTTGGGCGATGTTAGGTCAGAAATGCTAATTCCGGCTAAATCTGAGTCCCTGCCAACTCTCAACATTTCTCTCGCTGCACGGTTGAGATAGATGGTGCGCTGTTGGGAGTCTGCCATGCCTACCCAGTCGGTGGTGGTTTCTAAGATTGCTTTGAGCCGCAATAGTTCTTGTTCGGATTCGCGCCGTTGTGTGATGTCGCGCGAGAAGCCGAGAACGCCTAGAATCTTGCCTTCTGCGTCTTTGAGGGGCGATTTTTGGGTGTCGAAGATGTGTACTTTGCCGTCTGCTAAGGAGGCAATGTCGTTGGGGTTATGGACTTCCTGACCGTTGAGTACGGCTGTGTCATCAGCGCGCCAGCCTTTAACTTGTCTTTGAGGATCTGTTTGGGTATGGAAGTTGCCGAATATTTGCTCTGTGGGTACGTTGAGTTCTAGGTCATCTTTGCCTAGCATTTCTGCTTGGGTTTTGCCGAAGGCGGCGGCGAAACCTGCGTTGACTAGGCTGTAGCGGAAGTTTCGATCTTTGACGAAGATCAAGTCTGGGGTGGAGTCAATAACTGTTCGCAGCAAGTTTTGGGAGCTTTCAGCCTCGGCGAGTGTCTCCCGCAGTTGTTCTTCCATACGCACCCGGTTGGTGATTTCTCTAATGGCGCAAACGAGGACTTTGCTGCCGCCGGCATCTACAAAGGTAGATTTTTTGACCGACAGAAAACGGGTATTTCCGTCCGGTTCAGTAATGGTTTCTTGGGTTTCGCTGCTGGTGTTTGCCAAGAAAACTAATTGGTTTTTTTCTTCATATATGTCTGCTTGTTCTTTGGGCAAGAAGTCGCGGTAAGCTTTGCCAATTAGTTCCGATCTGCTGCGACCGATGTATTGACAAAAAGCATCATTTAATGCTAGCCAGCGGTGCTGTTCGTCTTTGACATAAATCGGGTCAGGGATGGTGTTGATGATGTTGTTTAAAAATTGTTCAGAGGCTTTTAATTGCTCTTGAACAGCGGTGCGATCGCGAACTTCCTGTTGCAATAGTGCGTTGGTTTGCTGAATCTGCTCGGTTCTGTCATTGACTCGCTGCTCTAGTTCTGCGGTTAGATGCTGCAATTGGGCTTCTGTCTGTTTGCGCGCTGTTATGTCGCGACCTTCGGCGAGGATTTGAAATACTTCTCCTGTTTCATTTAACAGGGGTTTAAATGATACGTCAATTACTGTCACCTGGTTGTTGGCTCCGGTGATTTCGTATTCTTCACGCACAAACTTGCCGGCCGAGACTTGTTTGATGTTGGTTTTGAGGCGCTGCTGGTTGGTTGGGGATGATGCCCACCAAGGTATGTGCCAAAATTTTTGCCCCAGCACTTCTGATGGTTCCAAATCTCCCAATTGTAATGCTGTCTGATTTGCTTCGATCAGAGTGCCGTCTGGGTTCAATAATGCGATCAGTTGAAAAGCTTGGTCGAAGATTGCCTGAAATCGCTGGGTTGTTTCGCTGAGGGCTTGTTCTGTTTCTTTTTTAGCTTGCAGAATTTGGGTGGAACCTACTAATAAGCTGTAGCGGTTGGACAGACTCAAAAAGGCGATCGCCGGAATGACAGTTATCCAATCCGATACAGTTTGCATTACCGGGGAGTGTGGCAATCCCAGGTATTCGGCTGCGTGGCCGCTGTGGCCGAAAGCGCAGCTCCAAAATATGAATGCTGTGACTGTGGCGAAGATGTCGAACCCGAATTGACGGTTTCGCCACAAACCTAAGCTGATTAGCGAGGCGATCGCAAAGTAACAGAAACAAATAATACAATTGGCAATCCCAGCTACCAGCGAAGTAGAGAAGTCAGGTAATGTCAGGGTGAATGTCGTGGCGATCGAACTATAGATAAAATTCATGATAAAATTAAGAATTGGTAAATTAAAGGCGATCGATTTTAGATTTTAGATTTTAGATTTTAGATTGACTCCATATTCTTCCTTTGTCAATTGTCAACTGCCTTAAAACCTCACTGTCAACTGTCAACTGTCAACTGTCAACTGCCAACTGTCAACTGTCAACTGTTTAATTACCAGCGTTCGGAATGGGCGATCGCCTCGACATCCACTATCATGAGTAAGCGTCCTTCGGAATTGTACAAACCTTTTAAGAAGGGAGCCAAGTCGGGACTGACATCTACTGCTGAGACAGTGCGATCGGGATTTAGAGACAAAACTCCTTCGACACGGGAGACAGCCAAGCCCATCCGCATTTTCGACAATCTCACATCTCGCGGATCGGGCGCTTCCACCACTAAGATGCGGCTGCTTGGGTGGTGGGTGTCAACCGGATCGAGCCCAGCAAACCGTCCGAAGTCTGCTGCTGCTAGGATTTCGCCCCGCAAGTTGGTTAATCCCAACAAAAATGGCAGGGTGTTGGGAACCGGGGAAATCGGTTGTTCGTTGAGGGAAAGAACTTCCCGCACTGCTTCTAACTCTACGCCAAAGAGACTGCCTCCTTGACCGAAAAGGAGAAATTGCTTTGTTCCAGTTGTCTGATTCCCCGCCGCCTGGGTAGCAGTTGTTTTCATTGCTGATTTTTTGTTTATAGTGTATCTTAGCAAATTAGGATTTTGCTTTGCCAGGAAAGCCGGTCGCCCGGAAAGTTTTTCAGGAGCGGTTTTGCCACATCAAATGGTTAAATAAATAGCGGGCTGGGCAACAGGAAAGATTTCTCTGATTATATGTAGCAGTTTTAATGAATTTAGAAACTCTATTTGTTGAAAGAAAAAAATGGGTTTCGGGCTATGATATTTGGTAAGGAACCCCACGCTTAAAAGCGGGGGCTTTTAGGAAGTCCGGCTTCGAGCGGTGCAAGAAAAAAGCCCAAACCTTACCAGAGATAGGATTAGACCTACGTTTTTTGAGTCATGATACCGGCGAATGCGTCGCTAGTTTTCCGCTCTATCACTGAATGTTAAACAGGTTTAACGGGGCCCGAGCCAGTGCCTTCAGTCTAAAAAGCTCTTAAAACATTCAAGGGAGCGAACTTTACCCAGCAATGGAGGACTTCATGTCTAATTTCGTTTTTGTACTTGATAGCCACAAGCGACAGCTCAATCCAATCCGCCCAGGATTGGCTCGCAAATTGCTAACCATTGGCAAAGCTGCTGTTTTCAAAAGATATCCATTCACGATAATTCTCAAGGTAGAGGTAACAGTACCCCAAGAACCAATTACTCTTAAAATAGACCCTGGTTCCCAAACCACAGGAATGGCCTTAGTCCAAGGAGAGAACGTAATTTTTGGTGCAGAGCTAACTCACCGAGGTCAATCAATTAAACTTAGTTTAGAGTCACGCCGTTCACTCCGTAGAGGTAGGAGAAATCGCCATACTCGATACCGGAAAGCTAGATTTCTAAATAGGACTCGCCCTAAAGGTTGGCTGGCTCCAAGCTTACAGCATCGTGTCGAAACAACCCTAACCTGGGTAACTAGATTGATAAAAGTTGCTCCCATTGGTTCTATTGTTCAAGAACTTGTGCGGTTCGACCTCCAGCAAATAGAAAACCCGGAAATTAGCGGAGTGGAGTACCAGCAAGGTGTTTTATGTGGCTACGAGATCCGCGAATATTTACTCAACAAATGGGATAGAACGTGCGCTTACTGTGGCGTTACTAATACACCATTACAAGTCGAACACATTCATCCCAAAGCCAAAGGTGGATCTAATCGGATTTCTAATCTTTGTCTTGCTTGCGATGCTTGCAACAAAAAGAAAGGTCCTCAAGACGTTGAGCAATTCCTATCTAAAAAGCCAGAGATTTTGAAGCGAATTCTATCTCAAGCAAAACGTCCATTAAAAGATGCAGCAGCCGTTAATTCGACTCGCTGGGCGTTATTTAACCGACTTAGTATGACTGGTTTGCCAGTTTCTACTGGCAGTGGTGGCTTGACAAAATTCAATCGCACTCGATTAAATCTACCTAAATCTCATTGGTTAGATGCTGCTTGTGTAGGCAAAGTCGAAGAATTAAAGGTACTGATTGGTCAACCGCTGCTAATCAAGGCAGCAGGACACGGTACTCGACAAATGTGCGGCACGAATAAGTTTGGCTTCCCAATTCGTCACAAGTCGAGAAAGCAAATTCATTTCTGTTTTCAGACTGGCGATATCGTTGGCGCGACAGTCACCGCAGGCAAAAAAGTTGGCTATTATGTGGGACGAGCTCTTTGCCGTGCATCTGGCTCGTTCGACCTTGCTACAACGAAGGGAAGAGTGGCAGGGATTAGTCATAAATATTGCAAGTCTATTCACAAAAAAGATGGGTATTCCTATGGATTTTGATTCAAGGCGACTGAAGTCGCAGCCGCTTTCCTCCCCATGTCTAAAGCCAGGGGCTTCTCGCTCGTTTTCTGGTGAAAGTTACTGAACACTTGATATAGCACAAAAAAGTGTGAGTGAGGTCAAGGGCTATCACCAATTACCTATTGCCAATTACCTCACTATTAGGAGAACCGCTATATTTTGTTTATCAGAAAAATGGGTTGAAAACCCCGTACTTTTAGGACGGCTTTAAGTAAGCGTAAATGCGTAAAGATTTAAATTATTGAAAAATTAAAAATTGCGACAATCCTTGCGACAACCCTTGAACCAAGTAAGTTTTGAGACTAGAATAAAATCAGTTCACTCTTCAAATAAGAGGTAACTCAATCTTGCTCACAAACTACGTTTACAAACTGCGTCCAAATCAAACACAAGACTCAAAAATGTCTGGCTGGGTAGATATGTTAAGGAGCCACTACAATTGGTGTCTCAACGACAGAATTACCCACTACAACCAACAATTCATCCAAGGAAATTACTGCGAGATTAGAACTCAAAGCGAAGTTTCCCCATGAACCTGCTATGTCAGTAAAAATGGTGCAACCGGAAATCCTTGGAAAGACTCAAAAACCGATGCTTCAGGTAAGACTAAGAACCCCCGTCGCAGTGCAGGCGACATTCAAATCACAGCATTACCTGACTTGAAAATAGCTAGACCTTGGTATAGTGGCATTGACTCAACAGTTTTACAACAGAATGTTAAACGCTTAGACATTGCCTACAAAAACTTCTTTGAAGGTAGAGGATTCCCGAAATTCAAAAATCGGAGTAATTTTACTTCTTTCACCTTCGTAATGGGAGTCAAAATACAAGGTAATAAAATTTACCTACCCAAACTAGGTTGGATGCGGTTTTACAACTCGCGCTCAATCCCCGATGGTTTTACCATTAAGGCTTGTGCGGTAAGAAAACGGCAAAATGGCTGGTATGTATCTATCCGAATTGAGGACAAGTCTATTCCCGACTACCTGACAAAATCTCTGGTGGATGTTGTGAAAATAATTGGCTGTGACCTAGGGATTACCAAATTAGTTCATTTGTCTGACGGACATCAGATTAAAAATCCTAAATTTGCGACCAATAAAAAAGCTAAACGTACCCTGAAGATTAGACAAAGACGGGTTAGTCGTAAAGTCAAAGGTAGTAAAAATCGCAAAAAAGCAGCTAAAAAAGTCGGGTTGTTTCATCAAAAAATTAGCGATAAGCGTCAAGCATATCAATGGAAAATCGCTCGGGAAATAGTCGATCGAAATATTGATGCAATTGCCTTAGAAGATTTGAATGTTTCAGGAATGATGCGCCGATGTCGCGTAAAAATAGATAATAAAACGGGGAGATTTCTCAAAAACGGACAATCCCGAAAGAAAAGTTTAAATCGTTCTATTTCTGATGCAGGCTGGTCTGAATTAACTTTAAAGATTGAGTATCTAGCTGCGAAGCAAGGAGTGCGATTCGTTCAGTCGAAATAGTAGCAATACTTAGGGATGACTGACTTCTCTAGAGTAACCGAAAGGTTGAACGCACTTCAATCCTCTAGAGATGATAACTAAGACACCATGTAGGTGAGGAAAAGTATCCTAGAAATTTCAAGTCCTACCCCTCTGGTGCAGAGGTGAAAGCACATCCCCCACTTGGGCGAATGGTTATCAAGCAGGTGAAGCGGGGATGAACGACGGTAATTCAGAGCCGTACTGGAAATCCCGTCTAGCAAGAATCCATGAGTAACCACAAGGTGAAGTTATGTCCGAACCATCGTTATTACAAATGGACTACAACGGCTATTAGCCCAAGCCAAAAGGCATGGATAGGGCGTTGGCAATTTCCTTGTTGACCAACTTGCACTGCCTATAAACCCGGTGGATAGTAACACTCTAAAGGTTCTAAATAATGGTGACTTGGAACGAAGTAACCCCACAAATGCTCTTGAGGGGGTCGATACTCAAGAAGACAACCAGTCGCAAGCAATTGAGGGGAGGGATAGGGTAAGAAGCAAATGCCTTTTGGAAAGCAAAAGGATACGCTGACGTACCCACGGTGAAATGGATGATATAGCGGTGAGTAGCAATGAATAAGGCTAAAACCAAATCAAAGTTTAGGGTGGCATGGGAAAACGACATTCCTATTTGCTTAGAGGTACAATCTGACTACCAATGGCAGGAATTACCTTGGAAACAGATAGAAAAACGGGTTCACAAGTTGCAAAAACGGATATATCAAGCCTCGAAACGTGGTGATGTTAAGGTAGTCCGAAAACTTCAAAAAACCTTAATCAGGTCTTGGAGTGCCAGATGTCTTGCAGTACGCCGAATAACCCAAGATAATCAAGGCAAGAAAACAGCAGGTATTGATGGTATTAAATCCTTAAAACCTAATGCAAGACTTGAATTGATTAACAAACTCAAGATAAGCTGTTGTGCATTTAAAACGCATATTGTATAATACAATATAACCATCTTTATAAAAAGTCAATGCCTAGCAAGAAATTCCTGAGTTCCGAGACAAGAGAAACTCTTCAACAAGTATTAAAGGAG